>JAOPUS010000260.1 GCA_025963345.1 Blastococcus sp.
TGTTGATCACCCGGCGGATCCGCTCGCTGCCGCCCTCGGGGGCGAAGGTCAGCCCGGAGCGTCGGCCGTTGCGGGAGAGCTCGTTGGCCAGGGTGACGTTGAAGGCGTCCACGCGGGTCGACGGCAGGCTCAGGCTGGTGTTGGTGCCCTCGTAGCGGTCGGCGAGCTCCTTGGCCAGCTGACCGATCTCGGAGTGGTCGGCGCTGGACAGCGACAGCAGCCCGACCTCCTCGTAGCCGGTCGCCTTGAGGCCGGCGTCGACCATCGAGCCGATGCCGGTGATCGTCCGCTCGCGCACCGGGCGGGTGATCATCCCGGCCTGGCAGAAGCGGCACCCGCGGGTGCAGCCCCGGAAGATCTCGACGCTCATCCGCTCGTGGACGCTCTCGGCGAGAGGCACGATCGGCGTCTTCGGGTAGGGCCACTCGTCGAGGTCCATGACGGTCCGCTTGCCGATCCGCGCCGGGACGTCGTCCCGGGTGCGCGTGACCGCCGCGATCGTGCCGTCAGGGCCGTAGGACACCGCGTAGAAGCGCGGCACGTACACGCCGTCGACGCGCGCCAGGCGGGACAGGAGCTCGACGCGGCCGCCCGGCTTGCCCTGCGCCTTCCATGCGGCGACGACGTCGGTGATGTCGCCGACGACCTGCTCGCCGTCCCCGAGGACGGCGCAGTCGACGAAGTCGGAGACCGGCTCGGGGTTGAACGCGGCGTGCCCACCGGCGACGACGACGGGGTGGGACTCGTCCCGGTCGACCGCGTGCAGCGGGACGCCGGCGAGGTCGAGCGCCTCGAGCAGGTTCGTGTAGCCGAGCTCCGTGGCGAAGCTGACGCCGAGCAGGTCGAAGTCCCGGACCGCGCGGTGTCCGTCGACGGTGAACTGGGGGACGCCGTTCTCGCGCATGAGTGCGGCGAGATCCGGCCAGACGGCGTAGGTGCGCTCGGCCAGGGCGTCCGGGCGCTCGTTGAGCACCTCGTAGAGGATCATGAGGCCCTGGTTGGGGAGCCCCACTTCGTAGGCGTCGGGATACATCAGCGCCCAGCGCACAGCGGCGCCGTCCCACGGCTTGACCTGCGCGTTCAGCTCACCGCCGACGTACTGGATCGGCTTCTGGATCTGAGCCAGCAGGGGCTCGAGGCGCGGGTAGAGAGTCTCACCAGTCATGACCGGTCCAGGGTAGACGCCGGTGCTCCGGCCACTCCCCCCGCGGCGAGATCGCCGATCTCGCCCCGCTCAGAGCTCGCCGAGCGTGACCTGCAGATCCTGTGCGGCGCCACCCCGGTTGATCGTGACCGGCACCTTGTCGCCCGGCTTGAGATCGGCGAGGACGGCGCCGAGCGCCTCCGGCGTCGGCGTCTCCTTGCCGTCGACGGCCACGATCACGTCACCGGGCTTGATGCCGGCGGCCTCGGCCGGGCCACCGGGGACCACGTCCACCACACCGACCCCCACCGGCTTTCCCGACGGGTCGACGACCGTCGTGATCCGCACCCCCAGAGCCGCCCGGCCCGAGTCGGTGACGGTCCCGGTTGCGACGATCTGGTCGGCGAGGCGCTTCACCTGGTTCGAGGGGATGGCGAATCCGATCCCGGGCGCCGCTCCGCCCTCCTGCGGGCTCACGGCCGCGAGCGTGGGGATCCCGACGACCTCGCTCGTGAGGTCGACCAGGGCGCCTCCGCTGTTGCCCGGGTTGATGTCGGCAGAGGTCTGGATCGCGTCCGGGAGCGTGGCACCGGGTGATTCAGGCGTGACCGGCTCACTGACGGTGCGCCCGGTGGCGGAGACGATGCCGTTCGTGACGGTCGCCTCCAGGCCCAACGGGTTGCCCATGGCCAGCACGAGCTGCCCGACGCGGACCTTGGACGAGTCGGCGAATGCCGCCGGCTTCAGCTGGTGGTCGCCCGAGACCCGGATGACAGCGAGGTCGTTGGGCGGATAGCTGCCGACGAGCGTGGCCGGCAGAGAACCCGCAGTCCCGGAGGCGAGCACCTCGAACTGCTGGTTGCCGCCCACCACGTGTGCGTTGGTGACGATGTCGCCCTGGTCGTCGTAGACGACGCCGGAGCCGAGGCCGGTGCTGGTCCGGATCTCGACGACGGACGGGAGCACCTGGTCGATGACCTGCTGGTAAGCGGCCTCCAGCGAGGCTGCGCCTGACGCGACCGCTTGCCGCGAGGTCGATGAGCTCGCCGCCCCATCCGACCCTCCGCCCGACGTGCAGCCGGCGAGGGCGATGACGACCGCCCAACCGACCAGAAGGCCCGGGAGCCACCGGCGGCGAACGGCGCGGAACGACTGGCTGGCGGCTCTCCTGGTGCCCACGGCCTCGGCCTTCCGGTGGGACCCGACGCGCTCCCCATGCACGGCCCCCCGGGATACCCGGGTCGCGCCAGGGCGAACCCGGCCCGGCGAGACTTCCCGGGCGCGGGGATCGACCGTCAGCCCAGGTCGGGGAAGAACAGGCCGATCTCGCGCGCCGCGGACTCGGGCGAATCCGAGCCGTGGACGATGTTGTTCTGCACCTCGAGGGCGAAGTCGCCGCGGATCGTGCCGGGCGCTGCCTTCACCGGGTCGGTGGCGCCGGCCAGGGCGCGGAACGCCTCGATCGCGCGCGGGCCTTCGACGACCAGCGCCATCAACGGGCCGCTGGTGATGAACTCGACCAAGGAGCCGAAGAACGGCCGCTCGCTGTGCTCGGCGTAGTGGGTCTCGGCGACCCCGGCAGTCAGCGTGCGCAGCTCGGCGGCCACCAGGCGCAGCTCCTTGCGCTCCAGCCGGGTGATCACCTCGCCGACCAGGCCGCGGGCCACGCCGTCGGGCTTGACGAGGACGAGAGTGCGTTCAGTCACGGGGCGGCAGCCTACGGGGTGGGCGCGGCGTCGCCGTCCCCGTCATCGGGTTCGGGCACCCGGGGCGCCCCGAAGGGGGTGCCGAGCAGCTCCTTGCGCACCTGCAGCAGGTACAGCCAGATCAGCACGAAGGCGCCGGCCACCAGCCACATCACGCTGGAGAAGAGGCCGGTGAGCAGGAGCGGGACCTGCAGGGCGGTCCCGACGACCACGCCCTGAGGACGGCGCTGCACCCCCGCGGCCAGGATGAGGAGGACGGCCAGTACCAGCAGGTACGTGAGCCGGCCGCCGGTCAGCCCGTCACCGCTCTGCGCGATCCCGCGCGGGACGAACAGGGTGGCCAGGCCCGCGAGCACCAGGATGCCGGCCGCGGCGCCGCCCAACGCCCGTGCGGCGCGGACCGGGTCGGGGGCCGTCACAGTCCCTCCTCGCTGGCGCTCGTCGATCCCGTGCCGGGCCGTGCTGTGTTCACGCGCGACCTCGCACGCTCGGTCACGAGCGCCGTCCCGCCATGAGGCTGCGGGCCTCCCCCGCCGTGATCACGCTGCCGGTCACCAGCACACCCGAGCCGCCCAGCGCGTCGTCCGGGCCGGCCTCGGCCAGTTCGATCGCCTCCGACACGGCCTCGGCGAGCCGGGGCGAGACGCTCACCCGGTCGGCGCCGAAGATGTCGACGGCCAGGGCGCCGAGCTCGTCGGCGGGCATGGCGCGCGGTGAGCTGTTCTGGGTGACGACCAGTTCGGCGCAGACGTCCTCCAGCGCCGCGAGCATCCCGGCGACGTCCTTGCCGGTGACGCAGCCGACGACCCCGATCAGCCGGGTGAAGTCGAAGGACTCCTTGATCGCGTCGACGGTCGCAGCCATGCCGGCCGGGTTGTGCGCGGCGTCGACCAGCACGGTCGGCGACGTGCGCACCCGCTCCAGCCGGCCGGGCGAACGCACCGCGGCGAAAGCCGCGCGCACGGTGTCCTGCTCGATGGGGCCGGTCGCGCTGCCGGCGCCGAGGAACGCCTCGACCGCGGCCAGGGCGGTGACCGCGTTCTGCGCCTGATGGGCACCGAACAGCGGCAGGAAGATCTCCTCGTACTCCCCGCCCAGCCCCTGCAGCCGCACCTGCTGGCCGCCGACGGCGACGCGCCGCTCCAGCACGCCGAACTCGGTGCCTTCGCGGGCCACGACGGCCTCCACCTCGACCGCGCGGCGGACCAGGGTGTCGAGAGCGCCGGGCTCCTGGTGGGCCAGGACGGCGATGGCGTCGGCCTTGACGATCCCGGCCTTCTCGCCGGCGATCGTGGCGACGTCGGGCCCGAGGTACTCGGCGTGGTCGAGCGCCACCGGGGTGACGACGGCGACCCTCGCGTCCGCGACGTTGGTGGCGTCCCACGTCCCGCCCATGCCGACCTCGATGACGGCCACGTCGACGGGCGCGTCGGCGAACAGCGCGTAGGCCATGCCGACCATGACCTCGAAGAAGCTCATCGGGACGTCGCTGCCCGCGTCGACCATCTGCACGTAGGGGGCGATGTCGTCGTAGGTCTCGACGAAGCGCTCGGCGCTCACCGGCTTGCCGTCCAGGACGATCCGCTCCCGGATGGACTGCAGGTGCGGGCTCGTGAAACGGCCCACACGCAGGCCGAACCCGCGCAGCAGCTCGTCGATCATCCGCGCC
Organism: Blastococcus sp.; assembly: GCA_025963345.1. Classification (GTDB taxonomy): domain Bacteria; phylum Actinomycetota; class Actinomycetes; order Mycobacteriales; family Geodermatophilaceae; genus Blastococcus_B. Next base: position 4,520 of record JAOPUS010000260.1, read on the forward strand.
GTCGTCGTCTTGCCGTTGGTGCCTGCTACCTGCACGACCGGCATCGCCCGGTGCGGGGAACCCAGCAGGTCCACCAGCGCGGTGACGCGGGTCAGCGACGGCTCGAGCCGGCTCTCCGGCCAGCGGGCCAGCAGCTCCTTCTCGACCCGGACCATGTCCCGGCTGCTGTCACCGGTGCTGCTGCTGCTCATCCATCTCAGGATGCCAGCCGTCGGGTTCCTAGGATGAGGCACATGGTCACCGACACCCGCACCCCGGATCCTGCTGCGCCGGGAGCGATCGGCGGCGTACCCGAGAAGCCCTCGCTGGACGGGCTCGAGGAGAAGTGGGTCGCCCGCTGGGCGGCCGAGGACACCTATGGCTTCGACCGGGACACCGCCCTGCAGGCTCCCCGGGAGCAGACCTACTCGATCGACACCCCGCCGCCGACCGCGAGCGGCTCCCTGCATGTCGGCCACGTCTTCAGCTACTCGCACACCGATTTCATCGCCCGGTACCAGCGCATGCGCGGCAAGCACGTCTACTACCCGATGGGCTGGGACGACAACGGGCTGCCGACCGAGCGCCGGGTGCAGAACTACTACGGCGTCCGCTGCGACCCGGCCCTGCCCTACGACCCCTCCTTCGAGCCGCCGGAGAAGCCCGGCAAGGACCAGATCCCGATCTCACGACGCAACTTCATCGAGCTCTGCATGCGGCTGACCGCCGAGGACGAGGCCGAGTTCGAGAAGCTGTGGCGCCGGGTCGGGCTGTCGGTGGACTGGTCGAACGTCTACCGGACGATCTCGGAGTCCTCGCGCGCCACGGCGCAGCGGATGTTCCTGCACAACCTGGCCCGCGGTGAGGCCTACGCCCAGGAGGCGCCGACCCTCTGGGACGTCACCTTCCGCACCGCGGTGGCGCAAGCCGAGCTGGAGGACCGCGAGCGGCCCGGCGCCTACCACCGGATCGCCTTCTCCGGCCCCGAGGGACCGGTCTTCATCGAGACCACCCGACCCGAGCTGCTGCCCGCCTGCGTCGCGCTGGTCGCGCACCCCGACGACGAGCGCTACCAGCCGCTGTTCGGCAAGACGGTCCGGACGCCGCTGTTCGACGTCGAGGTCCCGGTCGTGGCGCACCGCCTGGCCGAGCCGGACAAGGGCTCGGGCATCGCCATGATCTGCACCTTCGGGGACCTCAACGACGTCTCCTGGTGGCGGGAGCTGCAGCTGCCCACCCGCCCGGTGTTCGGGTGGGACGGCCGGCTGGTCGCCGACCCGCCGCCCGGGGTGGACTCCCCCGCGGCCGCCGCCGTCTACGCCGAGCTGGCCGGCAA
>JAOPUS010000285.1 GCA_025963345.1 Blastococcus sp.
CCTCGACCATCTTGCGTGCCTCGTCGTCCGGGACGTGGATGAGGCTCTCGGCGAGGATCTTGCGGGTGTGCGGCCACTGGCTGTCCGAGTGCGGGTAGTCGCTCTCGAACATGATGTTGTCCACACCGATGCGGTGCCGCGAGAAGATGCCGGCGTCGTCGGAGATGTAGCAGCCGTAGAGGTGGTCCTTGAAGATCTCCGACGGCGGGATCTCGCGGTTCACGTCGTTGTACCAGCGGTGCCGCGTCCAGACGTAGTCCAGGCGCTCGAGGATGTAGGGCATCCAGCCGATGCCGCCCTCCGAGAGGGCCATCTTCACGCCGGGGAACTTGTGGAACACCGGCGAGAGCAGCAGCTCGGTCATCGCGCTCTGCGAGTTCAGCGCGAAGAGCGTGATGGCCACGGTGAAGTTGCTCGACATGCCCTCGGGGGACACGACGGGGGCGCCACCGGAGCCGAAGTGCAGCGAGATCGGGAGGTTCAGCTCCTGCGCGGCGGCGAGCATCGGGTCCCAGTGGTCGGTGTGCCACGACGGCAGACCGATGCGGTCGGGAAGCTCCGGGAAGGTGAAGGACTTCGCGCCCTTCGCGGCCGTCCGCTCGAGCTCCTTGACCGTGGCCTGGACGTCCCAGTACGGCACCATCATCAGCGGGATCTGACGGTCGGGGGCGTAGGCGCACCACTCGTCGATGATGAAGTCGTTGTAGGCGCTGATGCAGAGGTTGGCCAGCTCGAAGTCCTTGGACTTGGCGAAGGTGCTGCCGGCGAAGCCACCCATGTTCGGGAAGCACAGCTGGGCGTGCACGCCCTCGAGGTCCATGTCCTTGATGCGGTCTTCGATGTCGTGACAGCCGGGCAGCATGTCGTCGTAGGTCCGCGGGTCGAGCCCGAAGTCCTTCGGGTCCTTGCCGGCGACCGCGTTCAACGCGAAGTTGCCGGCCTGCTCGCCCTCGTAGATCCAGAAGTCGTTGCCGTCGGACGCGCGCTCGATGCGGGGAGCGACGTCCTTGTACTTGCTCGGCAGGCGGTCGAGCCACACCTGGGGGTGCTCGATCACGTGGTCGTCGACGGAGATGACCTGGGCATCGTCGGGCAAGGGCATGAGTGCCTCCGGTAGAAGAAGGGGGGACGGCGCCGCTCTGGACGGCTATCTCGTAAGGGTTACGTTAACGCGCCTTGAGACCCCTGTCACGGGGGGGCAGTGCAGCAGACCACAAATTTCGCCCATCCGGTGTCTCCGGACGGACCGGCCCCGCCCGCCCGGCGTGCGCCGGGCGGGCAGGACGGCGGCTCACCGACCGGTGAAGCGCGGCTCCCGCTTCTCCATGAACGACCGCATGGCCTCCCCGGAGTCGCTGCCGACGCCGAGGCCGAGGAGCGTGACCTCTTCTCGGGCCACCTGCTCCATCGACTGCTCCAGGGCGCTGTTGATCTGGCCCTTGACGTGGCCGATGCCGATCGTCGGGCCGGCCGCGAGCCGGCGCGCCCAGTCGCCGGCCACGGTGAGCAGCTCGTCGTCGGGCACGCAGCGGTTGGCCAGGCCCCACTCGGCGGCGGTCCGGCCCGGGAGGGGCTCGCCGAAGAGCGCGATCTCCTTGGCCCGGACCGGGCTCGTCCCCCGGGTGAGCAGGTAGGCGCCGGCCGCCTCCAGCGGCAGCCCGCGCTTGACGAAGACCTCGCTGAACGAGGCCGACTCGGCGGCGATCACGAGGTCACACGCGAGCGCGAAGTTGCAGCCGAACCCGTACGCCGGACCGTTCACCGCTGCGACGAACGGCTTCTCGTTGTCCCAGACTGCCTTGATGAGCCGCCACCAGCCGAAGCGGAGGCCGTCCTCGCGGGCGATGTTGCTGTGGCTCCCCCGCCGGTTGTCCGGCGCGATCTCGATGTGGTCGGGCTCGCCGAGGTCGGCGCCCGAGCAGAACGCCTTCCCGTTGCCGGTGACGACGGCGGCGCGGATGTTCGGGTCGTCGCGGACCTCCTCGATCGCACCGAGGATCGCGTTGCGGAGCGGGTGGGTCACGGCGTTGCGCCGCTCGGGTCGGTTCATCACGATCCAGGCGACGCTGTCCTCGACCCGGAAGTCGAGACCGACCTCGGCCCAGGCCTCGGGGTCGGCGGTGGAGATGTAGTGGACACCTGGTGTCGGCGTTGTCATCGGGAGGTCCTTTGCTGGTAGGGGTCAGGGGAGAGGAAGAGCGGGAACGTCTGAGGGCTCAGGCGGTCGTGAGCACGAGCGCGCCGGCAGCGCTGAACATGCCGCCGACGCCCTGGACGAGGCTGGTCTGCACGTCCGGCACCTGGACCACCGCCTCGCCGCGGAGCTGCCGGACGGCCTCCTGGATCGCGAACATCCCGTACTGGCCGGTGTGCGTGTAGAGCAGCCCGCCGCCGTTGGTGTTCATGGGCAGCGAGCCGCCGGGACGGGTCGCCCCGCTGGCGATGAAGGCCGACGCCTCCCCACGGCCGACGAAACCGATGTCCTCCAGCCCGTACAGCGGGAGGTGGGCATAGGCGTCGTAGACCATCAGGTGGTCGATGTCCTCGACCGTGAGGT
>JAOPUS010000316.1 GCA_025963345.1 Blastococcus sp.
ACCCCATCCCCCACCCGCGACGCAGGTGGCCGCGGAGGCGTCGTCACGAGACGACACCCGTCCCGGAGCCTAGGGCCGCGTCGCGGCGAAGGCATCCATCGGCACCCGAAGGTCCGCCGTCGGCGGATCCGGTCTCGAGTCGCCGGACTCCCTACGGTGCCGTAGGTTACGGGGACGTAGCTTCGGTGCACGACGGTCTGCCGACCGCGCGCGGAGCCAGCCCCACACCGCTCAGGAGATCGCTTGTCCGCTCCCGCCCTCACCCGGCCCACGGCCCCGCCCCGCACGGCCGACCCGAACGCCGGCCTGCCGGCGAATGCACTCGGCAAGGAGAAGGGCGCGCTCGAGCAGATCGTCCTCTACGTGTTCGTCGTGGTGCCCTTCCTCGCGCTCGCCGCGGTCGTGCCGGCCGTCTGGGGCTGGGGGCTGTCCTGGCTGGACGTCGGCCTCGCGGTCGGCTTCTACTTCCTGACCCTGCTCGGGGTCACCGTCGGCTACCACCGGTACTTCACCCACGGGTCGTTCAAGGCCACCCGGCCGCTGCGGCTGGCACTCGCCGCCATCGGCTGCATGGCGATCCAGGGTCCGGTCGTGCAGTGGGTCGCCGACCACCGCCGACACCACGCCTTCTCCGACCGCGAGGGCGACCCGCACTCGCCGTGGCGCTACGGCGACGACGCCGGCGCCCTGGTCAAGGGCATGTTCCACGCGCACCTCGGCTGGCTGTTCGACCGCCGGCAGACCAACGCCGAGCGCTACGCCCCCGACCTGCTGAAGGACAAGGGTCTGCTCATCACGAGCCGGCTGTTCAGCTTCTGGGCCTTCCTGAGCTTCGCGCTGCCGGCCGTCATCGGCGGCTTGGTCACGGGCAGCTGGGCCGGCGCCTGGTCGGCATTCTTCTGGGCCGGTCTCGTCCGGGTCGCGCTCCTGCACCACGTGACGTGGTCGATCAACTCCGTCTGTCACGTCGTCGGCAACCGGCCCTTCGTCTCCCCCGGCCGCGACCGGGCGACCAACTTCTGGCCGATGGCCATCCTCAGCGGCGGCGAGTCGTGGCACAACCTGCACCACGCGGATCCGACCTGCGCCCGGCACGGCGTCCTGCGCGGCCAGATCGACATGAGCGCCCGGGTGATCTGGATGTTCGAGAAGCTCGGGTGGGCGCGCGACGTCAAGTGGCCCGACCCGGTCCGGCTGGCGGCCAAGCGTCGTCTCCCGGTGCCGGCGTCGGTCTGAGCGACCCCGCACCCGCTTCTCCTCCGCCCGGGCGACCTGCACTGCGCAGGCCGGCCGGGCGGAGCCGCTTCCAGGGGAGGATGACCACCATGACCAGCAGCGCTTCGCGGCCTCGGGTCCGGATGACCGGCGCCCAGCGCCGCCAGCAGCTGCTGGACATCGGCCGCGAGCTGTTCGGGCAGAGGGGCTACGAGGCCACCTCCATCGAGGAGATCGCCGCCCGGGCCGACGTCAGCAAGCCGGTGGTCTACGAGCACTTCGGGGGCAAGGAGGGGCTGTACGCGGTCGTCGTCGACCGGGAGATGCAGCGCCTGCTGGACCGGTTCACCTCCGCGCTCTCAGCGCCCGGCCATCCCCGCGAGATGCTCGAGCGGGCCGCCCTCGTGCTGCTGGAGTACATCGAGGACCACACCGACGGCTTCCGCGTCCTGACCCGCGACGCACCGGTGACCAGCGGCGTCGGCACGTTCTCCTCGCTGATCGGCGAGGTCGCGCGCAAGGTCGAGCACATCCTCGGCCGCGAGTTCGACTCGCGCGGCTACGACCCCCGGCTCGCCGAGCTCTACAGCCAGGCGCTGGTCGGCATGGTCGCTCTCGTCGGACAGTGGTGGCTGGACACGCGCTCGCCGGACAAGCACGAGGTGGCCGCACACCTGGTCAATCTGGCCTACAACGGCCTCGCGCATCTGGAGCCGGAGCCGAACCTGGTCGACGACCGGGAATTGCCCGCCGCCGAGGCCTGATACGGCCTCCCGTCAGCCGACCAGCCGCGCGCCCGGCACGGGGCCGTGGACGGCGCGCACGGTGCGGAAGATCCCGACACCGGCCAGCTCCGCCGCCAGCCGGATCGCGCGCTGCTCGTCCTCGGCCAGCGCGGCCACGGTGGGTCCGGAGCCGCTGACCACGGCCGCCAGGGCTCCGGCGTCGGTCGCTGCCCGCAGCGCCCGGCCGAGCTCCGGCCGCAGGGCGAGCGCGGCCGCCTGCAGGTCGTTGGCGAGCGCCCCGGCCAGCGCCGACGGCGGCCCGCTGCGGAGAGCAGCGATGACCGGGTCGGCGGAGGCCAGCCCGCTGTCGCCGGGCAGCGTGCCGGTCGCCCGCAGCCGGTCCAGCTCGCCGTAGACGGCGGGAGTCGAGAGGCCCTCCCCCGCGATACCCAGGACCCAGTCCCAGCGGGTGCGGGCGAGCACCGGCGAGAGCCGCTCGCCGCGGCCGGCGCCCAGTGCGACCCCGCCGAGGAGGCTGAAGGGCACGTCGCTGCCCAGCTGAGCGGCGAGCAGGTCGAGGTCGCTGCGTGCCGCCCGGGTGCCCCAGAGCGCGTCCAGGGCGACGAGCGCGGCCGCGGCGTCGGCGCTGCCACCGGCCAGCCCGGCCGCGGCCGGGATGGACTTGGCGATCTCGATCGTGGCGTCGGCGCGCACCCCGGCGTGCTCGGCCAGCAGGTCCGCGGCCCGCCAGACCAGGTTGCCGCGGTCCGTGGGGACGACATCGGCGTCGACTCCCGTGACGGAGACGGCCAGCCCTTCCCCCGCCCGCACGGTGACCGTGTCGAACAGCGACACCGCGAAGTAGACCGTCCGCAGCTCATGGAATCCGTCCGGCCGCAGCGGACCTACCGCGAGATGCACGTTGACCTTCGCCGGGGCCCGCGCGACGACCTCGCCGGCCGGGGTCACGGCTCCACCGGGGGCGTCGCGGCCAGCCGGGCGAAGTCGGTGACCGAGAGCTTCTCCCCGCGGGTCGCGGGATCGATCCCGGCCGCCCGCAGCCGGACCTCGGCTGCGGCGGGGCTGCCGGCCCACTTCGCGAGGGCGGCGCGTAGCCCCTTGCGCCGGGTGGCGAAGGCGGCGTCGATCGCGGCGAAGGTGGCCCGGCGGTCCCCCGGCGGTGGCGGACGGCGGACCAGCGAGACCAGCCCGGAGTCGACGTTGGGCTCGGGCCAGAAAACCCGCCGGCCGACGTTGCCGGCCCGGCGCACGTCGCCGTACCAGGCAGCCTTGACCGACGGGACGCCGTACGCCGAGCCTCCGGGCGGTGCGGCCAGCCGCTCGGCGACCTCGGCCTGGACGAGCACCAGGGCACGGTCCAGCGTCGGCAGCAGCTCCAGCAGGTTCAGCAGCACCGGGACGGCGATGTTGTAGGGCAGGTTCGCCACCAGCGCGGTCGGCGGCGGCCCCGGGAGCTCCTGGATGCGGAGGGCGTCGGCCGTCACCACGGTCAGCCGGTCGACCAGATCGGGCCGACGAGCCCCGACCGTGATCGGCAAATGGTCGGCCAGGCGCTCGTCGATCTCGACGGCGACGACCTGCGCGACCGCCGGCAGGAGCCCGAGCGTCAGGGATCCCAGCCCCGGGCCTACCTCGAGGACGACGTCGTCGGGCCGGAGGTCGGCGGTGCGCACGATCCGCCGGATCGTGTTGGCGTCGTGCAGGAAATTCTGCCCGAGCGTCTTGGTCGGCCGCAGCTCCAGCTGCTGGGCCAGCTCGCGGATGGCGGCGGGGCCCAGCAGGCCGTCGGACTGCTCGGGTGGAGTGCTCAGGATGTTCCGATCAGTCGAACAGGTGGCGGCCGCAGCCCCACTGGCCGGCCCCGGCCTTGTTGTACAGCGTCTGGGCCCGGGAGGTCTGCTCGTCGGGCGAGGCGTCGACCGGGTTGCCGGAGCCGCCGACGGACCGCCAGGTGCTGAGCGAGAACTGGTAGAGGCCGTAGTAGCCGGCGGGGTTGACCGCCCGGGGGTTTCCACCGGACTCGCACTTCGCGAGCGCGGCCCAGTTGAGACCGTCGGCAGTCGGAGCGAGCTCGGGGCGCGGCTTGGTGCCGACCATGACCTGCTCGGTGACCGGCGCGACGGTGACGGTCTTCCCCAGCACCTCGCGGGCTGCCTCCACGCCGTCGACCACCGTGATGCGGTAGCGGGTGACCTGCTGGCCCTCGACGCCGGGAGTGGTGACGGTCCGGTCGCCCTCGAAGGCGTTGGGATCGGGGGTCTCGACCCGCTCCGCGGGAACGGCGGTGGTCTCGGCGGTCTCGTTGACCTGCACGCGGTAGACCTGCAGCCGCATGCGGTTCAGCAGGCCCTGGTTCAGGTACAGGCTGGTCGTGTCGGTCTCGCTCAGCGCGACGCCCTGCTCGGCAAGCAGCTCACCCGCGGTGGCGGCGGTCGTCGTGACCACCCGCTGCTGACCGTCGGAGACGAGGACGATCTCCTTGGGGGTGGTGATCGTCAGCTCCATGCCCCGCAGTGGAAGGCGCTCGCTGCGGCTGGCCGACAGGACGAGGTCGTCGGCGCGGTAACCCAGCTGGCCCAGCGCCTCGTCGACCGACAGCGCGGTCACGTACACCTGGCGCGAGACGCCGTCCACGGTGAGCTCGAGCGGCCGCGCGCGGTTGAGGATGACGGTGTCACCGTCGCGGACCGCTTCCGCGGCAGACGGCAGGAGCACGTCGTGCGCAGCGGGCTCCAGACCCTCGTCGTCCAGCACCTCGGCCACCGTGTCGGCGTAGGTGCCGACATGGCGAACCTGTCCGTCGACGGTGAGCGTCACGGACTTCTGGGCGACGAAGAAGGCCAGCGTGCCGCCGATGAGGCCCAGCAGGACCACGGCGAACAAACTGAGCTGGAGCGAGCGGCGCACAAACACTTCCATCGGGTCACAGAACCCGGGCAGGAGAACTGGCGCGCCGTCCGGAGACGGCCCACCGGTCACGGTCCGGCTCGGACGGCAATCCGGCCCGGAGCGAGGCTCCAGGCCGGTGAACGCCGCCCGGGTCGGTCTCCACCCCGGCTGTCGGTCACGACACGATAACGAACACGGTTCGACTGGCAACTGTGCACAGGGAGTGAAACAGAGAGTCTCAAGCGCCCAGAGTGGGCGCGCCGACACCCTCTGTGACAGCCGTGCCGGGAGGTGCTACCGAGACGCGTGGGAAAGTGACGTCACTCGCGGTGACGAAGGCCACAGCATCCGGCCCCCTGCAGGGCCCCCGCCGCGAGCCTGCGAGTGACGGGGCCAGGCCCCGTCCGGAGGCTCGCCCCGAGCGTGCGAGGGGTGAGAAGGACGGGGTCCTTCGACTTCCTCAGCCGGCCAGCGCCCGGGCGTTCGCCGGCACCGGTCGCAGCCAGGTGAGCAGGAAAGCAGCCACTGCGATCCCGGCCGCCAGAGCCGAGAAGCCGCCCGCCACCAGGGTGACCGGCAGCAGGTCCACGCCCACGGAGACCCGATCCGGGTCGACCCCCGCCGTGAGCAGCAGAGCGCCCAGCGGCAGCAGCGCCAGCACACTCGCGGCGGCGGTGACCAGGTGCGCCGTCCAGGTGCGCAGTGCCTCGTCGATCGGCACGTCGGCACCCTGCGCCGGCATCGGGCGCAGCAGCGCCCGGAGCAACGCCACCTCCGCCAGGAGCCAGGCCAGCAGGGGGACGACGAGAACGGCCCAGGCGACGCCGTCCGGAAGGTTCTCGTCCCGCCAGAGGCGGACCGCCACGACCAGCTCGGCGACGGCGGCGGCCCGCATCGTCCACACCAGCCAGCCCGAGATCTGCTCACCCTGGCGCGGCCGACGGGGTGGGACGGCGGTCTTCCAGCGCGGGCGGGGACGGGTCACCTCGGCCAGCAGCACGCCGGCCAGCAGACCCACGATGAGCACCGGGACCCAGAGGAAGACCGACGCCTCGGCGAACAGGACCACGCTGCCGATCACGCCGGCGATCCCCAGCAGGAGTCCCAGCCGCCGCAGCCGCCGTCCGTGCTGTGCCTGTCGCTGCAATGCCTGGGTGCCTTCGGGGGTCGGGTCGGCCAGCTCGACCGATCCCGCTGCCACCGTGCGACGCCCGGCGGCCAGCCACCACGCCCGGCCCAGCAGGACCCCGGGCACGAGGACGGCGATGAAGAGGATGACGGCAATAAGACGACCCACGGCGTTGATTGTCGTCCTACCGGACGACACCGCCACCAATTGCCGTCCCCAGTTGCTCAGAGCCCTTCCCGTCCCACGTCGGGGAGGCCTTCGGCCTCCCGCTCCGCGGAACCGCTGCGCGGGCTGACCTCGTCGTTCCTCGGGGACCCTTCGGGCCCCGCTCGTCACGACATCTAGATCAGCGCTGCTCGCCGTCCTGCCAGGGGCCGAAGACGCGCTCGGCCGTTGCGGTGAGGGTGTGGCACAGCTCGGCGAGGTCGACGCCGGTGACGTCGGCCAGCGCGCGCACGGTCAGCGGCACGAGCCGGGAGGCATTCGGCCGGCCGCGGTGCGGCATCGGCGTGAGGAAGGGTGAATCGGTCTCCACCAGCAGCTGGTCCACGGGTGTCAGCGCGGCCGCCTCCCGCAGGTAGGCCGCGTTGCCGAAGGTCAGCGTCCCGGCGAAGGACAGCACGAAGCCCCGCTCGACACACGCCTTCGCGAAGGCGGCGTCGCCGGAGAAGCAGTGGAAGACGGTGTGCTCGGGCGGCCCCTCGTCCTCGAGCACCTCGAGGATCTCGGCGTGCGCCTCCCGGTCGTGGATCACCAGTGCGACGCCGTGCTCCTTGGCGATCCGGATGTGCGCCCGGAAGGACGCCTCCTGGGCCGCCCAGCCCTCGGGACCGGTGCGGAACCGATCGAGGCCCGTCTCCCCCACGGCCCGCACCCGGGGCAGCGCCGCCAGCCGGTCGATCTCGGCGAGCGCCTCGTCGTCCGCCGCCCCGGCACCGGCCTCGTTCGGGTGCACGGCGACCGCGGCAAGGACGTTCGGGTGCCGGGCCGCGAGGTCCGCCGACCAGCGCGACGACGCGACGTCCACGCCGACCTGCACCAGCCGCGGGACGCCCACGGCGGCGGCGGCCTCGATCTCGGCGTCCACCTCCGGGTCCGTCGGCAGCCGCGACTCGCCGCCGACCGCGATGTCGAGGTGGGTGTGGCTGTCCAGCGCGGGAGCCGGCAACGGCTCCGGGGACGGCGGCGGCTCGCCCCGCCGGTTGGCGCGGGAACTCGCCGACCGACTCACGCGCCGCCCTCCTCCAGCCGCCGGATCTCCTCATCGACGACCGAGGGGTCGAGCTTGGTGAAGACCGGCGTCGGCGGCGCCAGCGGGGTGCCCGACGGCGGCAGCGGCGTCGAGGCCCAGACGGCCTGCCCCTCGTCGTAAGGGCCGGTGATGATCGGGTACGGCGAGCCGTCGTCGAGGTCCGTGACCTCGTGGATCTCCGGCGCCACCGACCAGACGCCGGTGCCACCCAGCAGCTCGTGCACCTTCTGCGCCGAGTGCGGGAGGAACGGCGTGAGCAGGGCGTTGCAGTCCTTGATCGCCTGCAGCGCGGTGTGCAGCACGGTGTCCCGGCGGGCCGGGTCCTCCTTGAGCTTCCACGGCGCCTGGTCCGACAGGTACTTGTTCGCCTCGCCCACGACCCGCATCGCTTCGTTGATCGCGGCCTTCTGCCGGTTGCGGGACAACAGGTCACTGATCGGGGCGAACGCGCCGGACGTCGTCTCCAGCAGGGCACGGTCGTCGCCGGTCAGCTCGCCCGGCGTCGGGACGGCGCCGACGTTCTTGGCCGCCATCGAGACGGTGCGGTTGACCAGGTTGCCCCAGCCAGCGACCAGCTCGTCGTTGTTGCGGCGCAGGAACTCCGCCCAGGTGAAGTCGGTGTCCTGGTTCTCCGGGCCGGCGACGGCGATGAAGTAGCGCAGCGCGTCGGCGTCGTAGCGGGCGAGGAAGTCACGGACGTAGATGACGACGTTCCGCGAGGAGGAGAACTTTCGTCCCTCCATGGTGAGGAACTCGCTGGAGACCACCTCGGTGGGCAGGTTCAGCCGCCCCAGGTCGCCGGGAGTGCCGCCCTTGTCGCCCCCACCGTTGTAACCGAGCAGCTGGGCGGGCCAGATCTCGGAGTGGAAGACGATGTTGTCCTTGCCCATGAAGTAATAGGCGTCCGCGTCCGGCGTCTGCCACCACTGCCGCCAGGCCTCCGGGTCGCCGGAGCGGCGGGCCCACTCGATCGACGCCGACAGGTACCCGACGACGGCGTCGAACCAGACGTAGATGCGCTTGTCGTGCCGGTCGATCCAGCCCTCCAGCGGCACGCGCACACCCCAGTCGATGTCGCGGGTGTAGCTGCGGGGCTTGAGGTCCTTGAGCAGGTTGACGCTGAAGTTCAGGACGTTGGGCCGCCAGCTCTTGCGGGTGCCCAGCCAGTCACCCAGAGCCCGGGCGAAGGCCGGCAGGTCGAGGAAGTAGTGCTCCTCCTCGACGAACTTGGGCGTCTCGCCGTTGATCTTGCTGACCGGGTTGATCAGGTCGATCGGGTCGAGCTGGTTGCCGCAGTTGTCGCACTGGTCGCCGCGGGCGCCGTCGTAGCCGCAGATCGGGCAGGTGCCCTCGATGTAACGGTCGGGCAGGGTGCGCCCGGTCGAGGGGCTGATCGCGCCCAGCGTCGTCTTCGGGAAGACGTATCCGTTCTTGAGCAGGCCCAGGAAGATCTCCTGGCTGATCGCGGCGTGGTTCTGCGTCGTCGTCCGGGTGAACAGGTCGTAGCTCAGCCCGAGGCTCGCCAGGTCGTTGACGATGATCCGGTTGTTGCGGTCGGCGATCTCGCGGGGCGTGACGCCCTCGGCGTCGGCCGCGACCGTGATCGGGGTGCCGTGCTCGTCGGTGCCGCTGACCATGAGGACCTTGTCCCCGGTCATGCGGTGGAAGCGGCTGAAGACGTCGGAGGGGACACCGAACCCGGAAACGTGGCCGATGTGCCGCGGCCCGTTCGCGTAGGGCCAGGCGACTGCGGTCAGGATGTGCCGATCACTCACGTCACGAGACTAGTGAGCGCCGTCCACCCCGCTCGCCGTGCGGTGGCCTCAGTGCTGACTGAAGACCGACGCCGCGTCGTTCGGGCCGCCGTTCTGCACCGGGGCGAGGACGGCGACGGCCGTGAGCGAGAGACCGATGACGGCCAAGGTCACCATGGCGAGCATGCGGTGGGTCTGGACGGGGTCGGCGCGGCGGACCCGGGTGCGCGGCCCCTCGGCCACCCAGCGCTGGGCCGACGGGGCGCCGGCGAGCAGGAGCTTGCCGACCGGGACGGCCAGGGCGATCAGGCCGAGCGCGGGCACGGGGATGTCGCCGGGCGTCGGCATCGGCGTCGCCGTCGCGATGACCAGGAGCATGGCCACCAGGGCCATCTCGGCGTAGGCGACGCCGAGGAGCAGCGTGCGGCCCGCGCCGTCGATGAGGGCGGCACCGCTGCCGGCGCAGAGGACGATCCATGCCGCGAGCAGGAGCAGCCCGCCGGCAACGATCCAGCCGGCCGGCCGTGACGGGGAGGAGAGGACGCCGTCCAGTCCGGTGAGCGCGACGGCCAGCAGGCCGACGGCCTCGAGGACGCCGATCAGACCGGCCGCGGCGACGGTGACGGGGAGCCGGCGGGGAGCCGCCTCGGCCGCTGCGACCGCCGCACGCGCCGGCACGGTGACGTGCGGCGCCGCGAAGGTGTCGCGGACGTCGAGGACGCTGATCGCCACGGAACTCTCCTGACCGGTTGCTGGTGTTACCGGTCAGCTCGGCGTGTTCCAGGAGTGGCTGTAGACCGCGGGAGGAGATCTCACCCGGGCGGGTGAGGGCGGCTCACCTGCGTCGTGCGGCGTTGGCGGCAGCGGCGTCCTCCCGGTCCCCCGGGGTGTTGAACCGGCTGTGCGACCGCCCGTAGGCGAAGTAGAGCCCCATGCCGATGACCATCCAGATGCCGAACCGCAGCCACGTCTCGCCGGGGAGGTTGAGCATCAGGTACAGGCAGGCCAGCACGGAGAGGAACGGGACGAGGGGCACTCCTGGCACCCGGAACGAGCGCTGCAGATCCGGGCGGGTGCGGCGCAGGACGATGACGCCGATCGAGACCAGCACGAAGGCGAACAGCGTGCCGATGTTGACCAGCTCGGCCAGCGTGCTCAGCGGGATGAAGCCGGCGAGCGCGGCGACGATCACTCCCGTGATCAGGGTGATCTTGTACGGCGTCCCGTAGCGGGGGTGCACCGCCGCCAGCCGCGGCGGCAGCAGGCGGTCGCGGCTCATGGCGAACAGCACCCGCGACTGGCCGAGCATCAGGATCATCACGACCGAGGTGAGTCCGGCGAGGGCACCGACCGAGATGGCGCCGGAGAGGAAGGGCAGCCCCACACTGCGGAAGGCATCAGCCAGCGGCGCCGTCGTCGACAGGTCCGTGTACTTCTGCATGCCGACGACCACGAGCGAGACCGCGACGTAGAGAACGGTGCAGATCACCAGCGAGCCGATGATGCCGCGGGGCAGGTCCTTCTTGGGGTTCTTCGTCTCCTCCGCGGCGGTCGCGACGATGTCGAAGCCGATGAAGGCAAAGAAGACGATCGCCGCGCCGGCGAGGATGCCGCCCACCCCGAAG
>JAOPUS010000323.1 GCA_025963345.1 Blastococcus sp.
CCGGGATCATCACGCTGGTCGTCGAGCGGTTCAACGCCGGCTTCAACGACCTCGCCGCGCAGGTGAGCCAGGGCATCGGCCAGGTCCAGGACTTCGTCGTCCGGACCTTCCCGATCACGCAGAACCAGCTAGAGAACGCGGTCGCCCAGCTGCAGCAGACTCTGGTCGCCAACCAGGACACCATCGCCTCCGGCGCTCTCACGACCGCTGCCACGGTCGGTGAGGTGATCACGGGCTTCTTCCTGGCTCTCTTCACCCTGTTCTTCTTCCTGAAGGACGGCCGGTCGATCTGGCTGTGGCTGGTCGGCCTCTTCCCCCGCGACTCGCGCGCCTACATGGACGAGGCGGCGCGCCGGGCCTGGCGCACGCTCATCTCCTACGTGCGGGCGACCGCCGCCGTCGCCCTGATCGATGCGATCGGCATCGGTACCGGCCTGGCGATCCTGTCGGTGCCCCTGGTCATCCCCCTGGCCGCGCTGGTGTTCCTCGGGGCGTTCATCCCGATCCTCGGGTCGTTCCTCGCCGGTTCGGTCGCGGTGCTGGTCGCACTCGTCTCCAAGGGGCCGATCACCGCGCTCATCGCGCTGGCCGTCGTCGTGCTGGTCATGCAGGTAGAGGGGCACATCCTGCAGCCACTGCTCCTGGGCCGCGCCGTGCGCGTGCACCCGCTCGCCGTCGTCCTGTCGATCGCGGCCGGCCTGCTGATCGCGGGCATCTTCGGCGCCCTGATCGCCGTCCCGATCGTGGCGTGCGCCAATGTCGCGGGCACCTACCTGAGCCGCCGGCACGAAGGGCCTCGACCGCCCGAACCGCGTCCCGACCGGGCACGGCCCGCAGTCACCGCGACGTAGGGACGCCTCAGCCGACGACGATCCGGCCTTCGACGGCGGCCAGCGCGATGTCGGTCCGCCAGTGGGCGTCGGCCAGCCGGACCCCGGCCACCCGCTCGTAGGCCGCCTGCCGCGCGGCGGCGAGATCGGCCCCGAATCCCGTCACGGCCAGGACCCGGCCACCGGCGGAGACCACATCGCCGTCAGCGGCCAGGGCGGTGCCGGCGTGCAGCACTCCCTCGCCGTCGGCACCGGTGATCGGGGAACCGGTGCGCGGCGCCTCCGGGTAGCCCGGAGCGGCGACGACGACGGTGACCGCGGCCCCCTCGCGCCAGCGCAGCGGCGGGTGGTCGGCGAGCGTGCCGGTCGCGGCGGCGTGGAGCAGCCCGGCCAGCGGCGTCTCCAGCAGCGGCAGGACGACCTGCGTCTCCGGGTCGCCGAAACGGGCGTTGAACTCGACCACCCGCAGTCCGCGCGAGGTGAGCGCGAGGCCGGCGTAGAGCAGGCCGCTGAAGGTCTCGCCGCGGCGGGCCATCTCGTCGACCGTCGGCTGCAGCACGGTGGCCAGCACCTCGTCGACCAGTCCGGCCGGCGCCCAGGGCAGCGGCGCGTAGGCCCCCATCCCGCCGGTGTTCGGGCCGCCGTCGCCGTCGTCCCGGCGCTTGTGGTCCTGGGCGGGCAGCAGCGGCAGCACCGTCGTCCCGTCGGTGACGGCGAACAGTGACACCTCGGGTCCGTCGAGGTACTCCTCGACGAGCACGGCGCCGCCGGCGTCCAGGACATGGTGGCCGTGGGCGACTGCGGCCGCACGGTCGTCGGTGACCAGCACGCCCTTGCCGGCGGCCAGCCCGTCGTCCTTCACGACATAGGGCGCACCGGCCTCGTCCAGCGCCGTCTCCAGCTCCGCCGGGCCGCCCACGGGCCACGACCGCGCGGTCGGCACGCCCGCGGCGGCCATCACGTGCTTGGCGAAGGACTTGCTGCCCTCCAGCTGGGCGGCCTCGGCCGAGGGCCCGAAGCAGGCGATCCCGGCGTCCCGGACGGCGTCGGCGGCTCCGGCGACCAATGGCACCTCGGGACCGATGACGACGAGCTCGGCCCCCCAGTCGACGGCGACGCGGGCCACCGCCTCGGGGTCCGCCGCGTCGACGTCCAGCGGTTCGGCGACCGCGCGGGTGCCGGCATTGCCGGGCGCACAGGCGAGCGCACTCACCACAGGGTCGGAGGAGAGAGCCACGCACAGGGCGTGCTCCCGGGCACCGGAGCCGATCACCAGCACGCGCACGGACGCCGAATCTACCGACGACCGTCCGGAGAGCTAACGGAGCCGGTCGGGCTGCTCGCGGATCGCCCGGTGGAAGGAGCGCAGCCGCGCCTTCTCGGCGGCCCGGGCGCGGGCATCGACGCGGAGCAGCTGGCGGTGCGCCTCGGCCTGCAGCTTGCGCCACGCGCTGTACCGGGCGGGGTCCAGCCGGCCGTCGTCGATGGCCGCGGCGACCGCGCAATCGGGCTCGGTGCGGTGCTCGCAGTCGCGGAACCGGCAGTCGGCCGCCAGGAGCGCGAGGTCTGCGTAGGCGGTGTCCACGCCCTCGTGGTCGTCGTACAGCGCGAGCTCACGCATCCCGGGGGTGTCCACCAGCAGCCCGCCGCCCGGCAGCAGGTGCAGTTCACGCGCCGTCGTCGTGTGGCGGCCGCGGCCGTCGTCCCGGATCCCCCCGGTCTCGACGATCGTCTCCCCGGCCAACGCGTTCACCAGGCTCGACTTCCCGACGCCGGACGGGCCGACCATGGCGCCGGTCCGGCCGGTCGGCAGGAGGTCGCGGACGGCGTCCAGACCCTCCCCGGTGACCGAGCTGGCGGCCACGACCTCCACGCCGAGCGCGTCCTCGCGGACCTGCTCCACCGCAGCCGCGACGTCCTCGCACAGGTCGGCCTTCGTGAGGACGACGACCGGCGTCGCGCCGCTGCTCCAGGCGACGGCGAGGTAGCGCTCGACCCTCCGCAGCCGGGCCTCCCCGGCCAGCGAGTCGACCACCAGGACGGTGTCCAGATTGGCCGCGACCACCTGCGCCGCCGACGTCCGGCCGGCGCTCGTCCGGACGAAAGCACTCGTCCGGGTGAGGACGGCGACCGCGAGTTCACCGCGCACGGCCACCCAGTCGCCGACCGCCGGGCCGCCCGTGCCTGCCTCGTCGTAGAGCGCCGCACCCGGATGCACGCGCGCCTCTCCCTGTGCGCCCAGGACGCTCAACCGGCCCCGATCCACGCGGAGTACGCGCGAGGGGACGCAATTGGGGGGCAGCTGGATTGCGCGGTCAGGCGTCCAGCCCAGGATTGAGAGATCAGTCACGGCGTGCATGGTGGCGCCCTGCTCAGCGTTGTGTCTTCTGAATTGTTGGCGACACGTTCGCTTCAGTTCGCCGTTCAGTCATCCGATTCATGTGTTGTGAGGGACATGCGTTCGACCGCGTCGCTGGCACTGCGACCAGCGACCCGCCTTACCCAGCCCGTCGTCATCGGCCACCGGGGCGCCCCGGCGTACCGCCCGGAGCACACGGCCGCCAGCTACGAGCTGGCGATCGACCTCGGTGCAGAACTCATCGAGCCGGACGTGGTGGTCAGCCGGGACGGCATCCTCGTCGTCCGCCACGAGAACGAGCTCTCCTGGTCCACCGACATCGCCGGCCGTCCGGAGTTCGCCGGCCGACGCACCACCAAGCAGGTGGACGACCGAGAGTGCAGTGGCTGGTTCACGGAGGACTTCACTCTCGCCGAGCTACGCACCCTGCGCGCCATCGAGCGGATGCCCGAGCTCCGGCCCCTGAACGCCGCCTACGACGGGCGCTTCGGCATCCTCACGCTCGGCGAGGTGATCTCGCTGGCCCGCACCCGTTCGACCGAGGACCGGCCGATCCGCGTGCTGGCCGAGCTCAAGCACGCCGACTGGTCCACCCAGCACGGACTGCCGATGGCCGAACTGGTCGCCGACGAGCTGCGCCGCCTCGACG
>JAOPUS010000334.1 GCA_025963345.1 Blastococcus sp.
TGGACCCGTGGGTCGCGGCGGTGCTGGCGTCGTTGCTGGTCACCTGGGTGACGTTCGTGCCCAGCTTCCTGTTCGTCCTGCTGGGCGCGCCGTACATGGAGAGGCTGCGCGGCAACCGCTCGCTGTCTGCGGCCCTGACGGGCATCACGGCCGCGGTTGTGGGCGTCATCGCGAACCTGGGCGTGTACTTCGCCGTCCACACGCTGTTCTCCGAGACCCGAACCGTGGACTGGTCGCTCTTCACGCTGGTTTTGCCCGATCCGGCGACGCCGAGGTGGGTTGTCCTGGGCATCGCCGTCGTCGCCGCCGTCCTGATCTTCCCGCTGAAGTGGTCGGTCCTGTGCACGCTCGGCGTGTGCGCCGTGCTCGGCCTGGCGGCCGGGCTCGCCGGTCTGCCCGTCGCCTGACGCGGACGCCGCTTCCCAGAGAGCTCGGCGCCGCTGTGTCAGGGTGGCGGCCGTGACCGCCGTCGTCCCCTCTGCGCCGGCCGTGACCGCGGTCGTCGCGGCAGTGCTGGGATTCGGGGTCGGTCATCTCCTGAACCGGCTGGCCGGGCGTTTCCCGTGGTCAGGTGACGACGGGCGCGGGCTCGCCGTCCGCATGCCCGTCGTCGAACTCGGGACGGCGCTGGTCTTCGCGCTCGTAGCCCTGCGGTTCGAGCTGTCCTGGGAGCTTCCCGCGTTCCTGTTCCTGGCCGGCGCCGGTGTGCTCCTCGCGGTCATCGACGTGCGGCACAAACTGCTGCCCGACCGCGTCACGCTGCCCTCGATCGGGATCGGTGCGGTACTGCTCGCCGTAGCCGCGGCCGCGGCGGGGAACGGTGCGCCGCTGCTGCGGGCGGTGCTGGGCGCCGTGGTGCTCTATGTCGTCTTCGTCGCCCTCGTGCTGATCTCGCCCCGCAGCATCGGCATGGGCGACGCCAAACTGGCGGCGCTCCTGGGCCTGTACCTCGGCTGGCTCGGGTGGGAAGTCCTGCTGCTCGGCACGGCCGCC
The DNA here is from genome assembly GCA_025963345.1 of Blastococcus sp. Lineage (GTDB taxonomy): Bacteria > Actinomycetota > Actinomycetes > Mycobacteriales > Geodermatophilaceae > Blastococcus_B. The sequence goes on from JAOPUS010000334.1 coordinate 994, forward strand.
GGCTTCGTCGTCCAGGCGGTGCTGGCGCTCGTCCTGCTCGCCACCCGGCGGATCGGATTGCGAGGCGAACTGCCGTTCGGGCCCGCGATGCTGATCGGGGCCGCGCTGGCGATCGGGTGGAGCAACGCCGGACTCGGCTGAGGCGTCTTCTCAGGCGACTACTCTGCGTAGGACAACAGAACGCAGCGTAATCCCTACGTGTGACTGCTGTCCGGCGTCCGGGTGAACATCGCTCAAGCCCCCGGCCGTTCCGTCCGACAAGCGCCCCACAGCCGCGAGGCCGGGTCGACCGACCCGGTCCGGACGGTCGACCCCCAAGGAGCTCAGATGCTGAACCCCTACGCCACGCTCGTCAGCCTGGTCGCCCTCGCCAAGGACCGCATGCGCGAGGAGAAGGGCGCGACCGCCGTCGAGTACGGCCTGCTGGTGGGCCTCATCGCCGTCGCGATCATCGTCGCTGTGACCGCCCTCGGTGGCCAGCTGGAGACCCTGTTCACGAGCATCACCAACGCCCTGCCGTAAGGCACCCCTCCATCCATTCGCGGCTGTCCGGCGCAGCGGCCCCCGATCCCGGGGGCCGCTGCGCCGTTGGCACACGGGAGGCGGTGATCAGCCATGACGAAGCGACGACTGCGCGACGAACGCGGCGCCACCGCGGTGGAGTTCGCCTTCATCATCCCGCTGCTTCTCGTGCTCGTCCTCGGCATCGCCGAGTTCGGGCGGGCCTTCCAGGTGTCCGGCACGCTCTCGGCCGCCGCCCGGGAGGGCGTCCGCGTCATGGCCCTGCAGAACGACCCGGCAGCCGCGCGGGCCGCCGTGCGCAACGCCGCGACGTCTCTCGACCCGGCCGTGACCAACGCCCAGATCACCATCACCCCGGCCTCCTGCCCGCGCACGGGCAACGCCACGGTCCGCCTGACCGTCACCTACCCCCTGCCTTTCCTCACCGACTTCTTCGGGAGCGGCGTCGACCTCACCGGAACGGGAGTCATGCGATGCAACGGCTGACCGCCCTGTTCCGCGGACGTCTCGCCGACGAGCGCGGTGCCGCTGCGGTGATCTTCGCGCTGCTCCTCGTGCCGGTGCTCGGCTTCGCCGCCATCGCCGTGGACATCGGCTCGCTGTACGCCGAGCGGGCCCGCCTGCAGGTCGCCGCCGACGCCGCAGCGCTGGCTGTCGCGCAGGACTGCGCCCGCGGCACCTGCGGCGACATGCAGGCCACCGCGCAGGCTCTCGTGACAGCGAACGCCGGCGGCGCCGATGCGGCGCCACCGGTGCTCACCCACAACCCGACCAGCGTCACCGTCACCGGCAGCACGCCGAAGGAGCACTGGTTCGCACCGGTGATCGGTCACGACTCGTCCCTGGTCTCGGCCACGGCGACCGTGGCGTGGGGGGCGCCGGGCGGAGGGACGGCCGCGCTACCGCTCGTCTTCTCCTGGTGCGAGTGGTCCGCACAGACCGGCGGGGCGCTTCCCTCGACGACGACCGAGCGCACCATCTACCTGCCCAAGACGTCGGAGACCGGCTGCACGGGCCCGTCGCACAATTTCCTGTCCGGTGGCTTCGGCTGGCTGAACACCGACGGTGCCAGTACCTGCCAGGCGACCCATCGGGTGGGCGGCTGGTTCGGCTCGGAGACCGGCAACAACCCGTCGAAGGGCTGCGACCCCGGAGACCTCGACGCGCTGCTCGGCCGCACCGTGCTGCTGCCGGTCTTCGACCAGACCCGTGGCGGTGGAAGCGGCGGCGAGTACCACGTCTTCGGCTACGTGGCCTTCAAGCTCACCGGCTACTACTTCGCCGGCCAGTACAAGGGCACCAAGGCCTGCGGCGGCAGTGATCGCTGCATCCGCGGCTACTTCACCCAGTTCGTCGAACCGTCCGATGCCTTTTTCTACGACTCCACGGCACCGTCCATGGGTGCGTTCATCTGCCGACTGATCCGATAAGTGGGGCCGAACCTTGGCACGTCGACTACTGGCTGCGTTCGCGGCCCTTCTGCTCCTCGTCGTCGGCACCGCGGTCCTCGTGGCCTACGTGCGCGGCGCGGAGAGCCGCGCCCTGGCCGGCGTCCGTTCCGTCGGCGTCCTGGTGGCTGACGAGCTGATCCCCGAGGGAACGTCGGCCGACGAGCTCGCCGGCATGGTGCGCACCGAGACCGTGCCCGCGAAGTCCGTCGTCGACGGCCGGGTCACGGACCTCGAGGAGCTCAGTGGGCGGGTGGCCACCGTCGACCTCCTCCCCGGGGAGCAGTTGCTCGTGGGGCGCTTCGCGCGGCCCGAGGATCTCCAGGCGCCGGCCACCGTCGACGTGCCGCAGGGCCTGCAGGAGATCAGCGTGCTGCTCGAGCCCCAGCGGACCATCGGGGGGCGGCTCGCCGCCGGTGACACCGTGGGCGTCTACCTGTCGCAGGTCCTTCCGGACGGCACCGGCCAGACTTCCGCGGTTCTCCACCGGGTCCTGGTCACCCAGGTGCAGGGTGCGCCGGCGACGCCCGATCCGAGCGCCGCCGACGGTACCGAGACGGCTGCCACGGGTGCGCCGGCGGAGAGCCTGATGGTCACGCTGGCGCTCGTTGCGAAGGACGCCGAGACGGTGGTCTTCGGTGCCGAGCACGGGAGCCTGTGGCTGTCCCTCGAGCCAGAAGGAGCCGACACGGGCGGCACGCGCGTCATCGATCCGGGCACGATCTACGTGGGGGTGCCGCGATGAGCCGCGTCGTGCTCGCCGCAGCCGATGAAGAGCTCATCCTGCGGGTCAAGCAGGCGGCCGACGGCGACGTCCAGGTCCTGCCGCCCGGCCGTCTGCCCGGCGACCCGGCCCGCCTGTTCGAGCAGCTGCTGGACGGCGAACTGCCCGACGTGCTGCTCGTCGGCCCGCTCGCGCCGCTGCAGGAGGTGCTCACCCTCACGCAGCGGCTCGACGTCCAGTCCCCGGGAATCAGCGTCGTGCTGTTGACCGAGCCGGCCCCGGACACGTGGCAGGCAGCCATGCGCGCCGGCGTCCGCGACCTGCTGCATCCCCGCAGTGACGTCGCGGAGATCCGTGCGGCGGTGGACCGGGCCGGCACCGTCGCGGAGGGACGACGGCGAGTGCTGCGCCCGGTCGAGGAGACCGCCCGGTACACCGGCCGGGTCATCACGATCGCCTCGCCCAAGGGTGGGGTGGGCAAGACGACGGTCTCCGCGAACCTGGCGATCGGGCTGACCGCTGCCGCGCCCCAGTCGACGGTGCTCGTCGACCTCGACGTGCAGTTCGGTGACGTCGCCTCGGCGCTGAGCATGGTGCCGGAGTACACGCTGCCCGACGTCGTCCGCGGCCCGGCCAGCGAGGACACCATGGTCCTCAAGACGTTCCTCACCCAGCACCCGAGCGGTCTGTACGCCGTCTGCGGGGCGGAGTCCCCGGCCGCCGGTGACACCGTCCGCGGCGAGGATGTGACCCGGCTGCTGGCGATGCTGGCCCGGGAGTTCCGCTACGTCGTCGTCGACACCGCGCCCGGACTGTCGGAGCAGACGCTGGCCGCCCTCGACCGGGCCACCGACGTCATCATGCTGACGAGCATGGACGTGCCGGGCGTCCGCGGGCTGCGCAAGGAGCTCGACGTGCTCCGGGAGCTGTGCATGATCCCGGCCGGCCGGCACGTGGTCATGAACTTCGCCGATCCCAAGGGCGGGCTGTCGGTCCGGGACGTCGAGACCACGATCGGCGCCGGCGTGGACGTCGTCCTGCCGCGGTCGTCGGCCGTCCCCGGGTCGACCAACCAGGGCGTGCCGCTGCTGGAGAGCGGCAGCCGGCGCGACCCCATGGTCAAGGAGCTGCGGCGGCTGGTGTCCCGCTTCTCCGCGACCCCGCTCATCCACCAGTCCCGGTACCGGGCCAAGCACCGGGCGGCGTCCTGATGAACCTCACCGACCGGCTGCAGGCAGCGCGCGGCCGCACTGTCGTCCCCGACCCGTCCGATGGCCCGGCGTCGGCGGCCGTGCCCGCGCGCCCGCTGCCGGCCCCGCCGATGGCGCCCCCGACCGACGCCCTCGCCCGCCTGAAGGACCGTGTGGGCAAGGCCCTGTTCGAGCGCATGGGCAGCCGGATGAACGACCCGAGCCTCAGCGAGGACCAGCTGCGCACCATCGTGCTCGGCGAGCTCGACGAGGTCGTCGAGGAGGAGAACGTCCCGCTCAGCACCGAGGAGCGGCTGCGGCTCACCGCCGAACTGGCCGACGACGTGCTCGGCTACGGCCCGCTGCAGCGGCTGCTCGACGACGACGCCGTCTCCGAGATCATGGTCAACGGTCCGGACAACATCTACGTCGAACGGAGCGGCAAGCTCACCCGCACCGGCGTCTGTTTCACCTCCGAGGAGCACCTGCGCCGGGTCATCGACCGCATCGTCTCCCGGGTCGGACGCCGCATCGACGAGTCCTCCCCGCTGGTCGACGCGCGGCTGGCCGACGGCTCCCGCGTCAACGCGATCATCCCGCCGCTGGCCTTCAGCGGGTCGACGCTGACGATCCGGAAGTTCTCGAAGGACCCGTTCACCGTCGACGACCTGATCGCCTTCGGCACCCTCTCGCCGGAGATGGCCGAACTGCTGCGCGCCTGCGTGGAGGCCCGGCTCAACGTCATCGTCTCCGGGGGCACCGGCACCGGGAAGACGACGCTGCTCAACGTGCTGTCCTCGTTCATCCCGGACGGCGAGCGGATCGTGACGATCGAGGACGCCGTCGAGCTGCAGCTGCAGCAGGACCACGTCGTCCGACTGGAGTCCCGGCCCCCCAACATCGAGGGCAAGGGCGCGATCACCATCCGCGACCTGGTGCGGAACTCGCTGCGCATGCGGCCCGACCGGATCGTCGTCGGGGAGTGCCGTGGCGGGGAGTCGCTGGACATGCTGCAGGCGATGAACACCGGCCACGACGGGTCGCTCTCGACGGTGCACGCCAACTCACCGCGCGACGGCATCGCCCGGCTGGAGACCCTCGTGCTCATGGCGGGCATGGACCTGCCGCTGCGGGCGATCCGGGAGCAGATCGCCTCGGCCGTCGACGTCGTCGTCCAGTTGACCCGGCTGCGCGACGGCACCCGACGCGTCACGCACGTGACCGAGGTGCAGGGCATGGAGGGGGAGACCGTCACCCTCCAGGACGCGTTCCTCTTCGACTACTCCGCAGGGGTCGACGCCTCCGGGAAGTTCCTGGGCAAGCCGGTGCCCACGGGCGTCCGGCCGCGGTTCACCGACCGGTTCGACGAGCTCGGCATCCGGCTCTCGCCCCGCGTCTTCGGTGTCGCCGAGCCCGCCGGCACGAGGAGCTGGTGATGACGCCGACGATCCTGCTCGTCGGCGGGGTGGCCGCGCTCGCCGCCGGGCTGCTGGTGCTCACCCTCGTCGTCGTTCCGGTCGGGCCCGCGCGCGTGCCGCTCAGCCGGCTCGACCCGACGGTGGCGCCGGAGGCCTCCGCCCTGGCCGGGGCCGGCGCGGCCGCCGGGGCCGCGGTGGAGAAGGCCCTCGTCAAGCGCGGGCGGCTGGCTGCCGGCGTGGTCGCCCTCGAGCGTGCCGGGATGACGACGACCCTGCCCGATTTCGTCCTGGCCGTGGGCCTCTGGACCGTCGTGGCCGCGGCAGTCGGCGTCCTGGTCGGCGGCCCGCTCGTAGGCCTGCTGATGCTGGGCGTCGTCCCCCTCGGGGCCCGGCTGCTCGTGAAGGTGAAGGCCGGACGCCGGCAGGCCGCGTTCGCCGACCAGCTCGACGACTCGCTGCAGCTCATGGCCAGCAGCCTGCGGGCCGGGCACAGCCTGCTCCGCGCGGTCGATGCGGTCTCCCAGGACGCCGTGTCGCCCACCGGGGAGGAGTTCGCCCGGATCGTCAACGAGACGAGGGTCGGCCGGGACCTCAGCGACTCCCTCGACGAGGTCGCCGAGCGGATGGGCAGTGACGACTTCACCTGGGTCGCCCAGGCGATCGCCATCCACCGTGAGGTCGGCGGCAATCTCGCCGAGGTGCTGGACGCCGTCGGCCACACGATCCGCGAGCGCAACCAGATCCGCCGCCAGGTCAAGGCGCTGTCGGCCGAGGGCAAGCTGTCGGCGATCGTCCTGGGTGCCCTGCCCTTCGCGATCATCGGCTTCATCTCGATGACCAACCCCGGCTACCTCGCCGGGTTCACCGAGAGCGCGGCCGGCTACGGGATGATGGCCGCGATCGTCGTGCTGATGCTGTTGGGCGGGTTCTGGCTCAAGAAGACCGTGGCGATCACGTTCTGATGACTGCCCTTCCTCTCCCCGTGCTCGTGGCCGCGGCAGCCGTGGTCTCCGCCGTGCCCCTGGTCGGCTGGGCCGTCTTCGCCCGCCCGCCGGTCCTGGCCGAGCGGGCCCGCGAGAACCTGACCCGGGGCATCGCGCTGCCCGCCGACCGGACCGCGTCCGGCCGCGCCCGCCCAGGCCTGGGCGCCCGGCTGGTGAACGGGCTGACCCCGAGAGGCACGGTGGCCCGGCTCGACCGGCTCGCCAGCCGTGCCGGGCGGCCGGTCGACTGGCCGGTGCCGAAGCTGGTTGCCGCCAAGCTGGTGCTCGTCGCCGTCGCGGGCGCGCTGGGCCTGCTCGTGATCACCGCGCGGGGCACCACGCTCAACGTCCTGCTCGTCGTCGTGGTGACCGTCGTCGCCTACTTCGTGCCCGAACTGCTGCTCTACAGCCGCGGGCAGGAGCGCCAGGAGGCCATCAGCCTGGAGCTCGCCGACACCCTCGACCAGATGACCATCGCGGTGGAGGCCGGACTGGGCTTCGAGTCGGCCATGGCCCGCGCCGGCAAGAACGGCAAGGGGCCGCTCGCCGAGGAACTGGTGCGCACCCTGCAGGACATCGCCGTCGGGCAGCCGCGCCGGGAGGCCTACCTGGCGCTGGCCGATCGGACGGGAGTGCCGGACCTGCGCCGCTTCATCGGGGCCGTCGTCCAGGCCGACGCGTACGGCGTCTCCATCGCCGACGTGCTGCGCACCCAGGCCCAGGAGATGCGGCTCAAGCGCCGTCAGCGCGCGGAGGAAAAGGCCATGCAGATCCCGGTCAAGGTGATCTTTCCCCTGATCCTCTGCATCCTGCCGACGCTGTTCATCGTGCTGCTCGGCCCGGCCGTCATGGACATGATCGCCGCCTTCAGCGGGTGATCCCGGGCGGCGGACGGTCGCCGTCCTGAGGTAGGCATGTCGCATGACCACCCAGAAGGAGCCGAGCCCCGAGGCTCGGGCGAACGTCACCGAGCACAACATCGAGACCCGGGCGCACCTGCTGCCGGAAGAGCAGGCGGCAGGGGGCAGCGAGAACCCCGAGAAGCAGGCCGAGGCCATCCTCGCCGAGTCCGAGGAACGCACCGTGCATGCCGACCCGGACGACGCCCAGGGAGGTCACCGGCAGTCCGACGACACGGTCTGACAGGGTCGGGCGGTGCGACACGAGCATTCCGTCCAGCTGCGCTGGTCCGATCCCGACTCCCTCGGCCACGTCAACCACGCGCGGGCCCTGAGCCTGATCGAGGACGCCCGCACCGCGCTGCTCGGCGAGGGCCCCGACGGGCAGTTCCCGCTGATCCTCGCCCGGCTGGAGGTCGACTACCTCCGCCAGTTGTACTACCGGGTCGGCGAGCGGTTGGTGGTGCGCAGCCACGTCGTCCGGCTGGGCGGCAAGTCGTTCACCGTCCGGCAGGAGCTGGTCCAGGACGACGAGGTGGCCATCCGTGCCGACGTCGTCATGGTCGCCTTCGACTTCGACGGCGACACGTCCCGGGTGATCAGCGACGCGGAGCGCGCCCGGTGGGGCCGCTACCTCGAGGAGTGACCGAGGCGTACGTCGAGCTCTACTGCAAGGGCACCGTGTCGCCGGAGGACCTCCGCCGCAGCCTCGAGCAGGTTCCCGAGGTCGTCGGTGCGGCGACCGTGTCGGGGCAGGCCGATGCGCTGGTGCACATGCTCGCGTCGGACGTGAAGCAGTTGAGCGCGCGCTCGAGCGGATCCGGGACGAGCCGAACGTCGACCACACCTGCAGCGTCATCGTGCTGTCCCGGCTGATCGAGCGCCCGCGCACCTGAGCCGTCGGGCTGTCGTCGGTGAAGATGGCCGCGTGACGGAGAGCTTCTTCGAGGGCTTCCAACTGGCCCAGGTGGACGTCGGTAACGGTGTCGAGCTGCGCGTGCGGTGGGGCGGCGAGGGGCCGCCGGTGGTCCTGCTGCACGGGCACCCCCGCACGCACACGACCTGGCACCGGGTGGCGCCGCTGCTGGTCGCGGCCGGGCACACCGTGGTCTGCCCGGATCTGCGCGGTTACGGCCGGTCGTCCAAGCCCGCGCCGGCAGCCGACCACGGACCGCACTCCAAGCGCGCCATGGCCGGGGACGTCGTCGCGCTGATGGAGCGGCTCGGGCACCGGTCGTTCGCCGTCGTCGGCCACGACCGGGGCAGCTACGTCGCGATGCGGACGGCGATGGACCACCCCGACGCCGTCACGCACCTGGCGGTGCTCGACAGCGTGCCGGTCGCGGAGGCGCTGGCCCGGACCGACGCCCGGTTCGCCGCCGCCTGGTGGCACTGGTTCTTCTTCGCCCAGCCGGACAAGCCCGAGCGGGCCATCCTCGCCGACCCCGCAGCCTGGTACCGCGCCCACGCACCGGGCAAGGTCGAGGCGCTGGGGACGGAGAACCACGCCGACTACCTCGCGGCGATCCACGACCCGGACACGGTCCGGGCGATGCTGGAGGACTACCGGGCCGGCCTGGGCATCGACCGCGCGGCCGACGAGGACGACCGTGCGGCAGGCCGGCGGATCACCTGCCCCACGCTGGTCCTGTGGTCGAGCCGGGACGACCTGGAGGAGCTGTTCGGTGATCCGCTGGCCGTCTGGGCGGACTGGACGACGGACCTGCGCGGCGGCGGGCCGGTCGACAGCGGGCACCACATGGCCGAGGACGCTCCCGCGGAACTGGCTGCTGAGCTGCGTCGATTCCTGGCGATGTGATCCTTCCGGCCCGGCGGGGTAGGGCCGGGCCGGTCCCCGAGAGGAGAGGGTCATGCCGAAGACGACGAAGAACGGCACCGCGAAGCAGTCCGAACTCCCCAGCACGCTGCGGCGCTCGCCCAAGAAGGCCCAGCGCACGTTCGCGAAGGCGCACGACTCGGCCGCCGACGAGTACGGCGACGAGAAGCGGGCCAACCAGGTGGCGTGGGCGGCGGTCAAGCACAGCTTCGAGAAGGTCGGCGACCGGTGGCAGCTCAAGGAGGGCGAGAAGAAGGGGCCCTCCGACGCGCAGGCCGCGGGTGGGCGCAACACGAACCGCGAGACCAAGGGCGGCGTGGACGCGAACGCGACCAAGGAGCACCTGCTCCAGCTGGCGAAGAAGCTCAACGTCTCGGGTCGCTCGAAGATGAAGAAGAAGCAGCTGGTCGACGCGATCCAGAAGGCCAACGACAAGAAGACGGCGGACGCCAGGAAGAAGTGACGCCGTCCTGGGTACGGCGGACTCCAGACGGCGAGGAGACGCCATGCCCAAGAAGGCCAAGAGCGGCAAGGCGAGGAAATCCAAGATCCTCGAGCCGCTCCGGCGGCCGGCGAAGAAGGTCCGGCGGGCTGTGGGCAAGGGCACCTGAAGGATCTGGCGAAGAAGTTCGGCATCTCCGGCCGCTCCACGATGAGGAGGAAGGAGCTCGTCGACGCGATCCAGAAGGCGGCACAGAAGGGCCCGCAAGAAGTGACGCCGGGCCGCGACGCCGGGACGGTCAGGCGCCGGGGATGAGGATCAGCTCGGTCTGCCGGCCGTCTAGGTATTCGACGCCCTCCCCGGTCAGGGCGATGCCCTGCTCGAGGGCCATCCGCACGCATTGACCGCCCCACTCCGGTACCGGCCTGCGCACCGCCAGCTCCAGGGCGTAGACGGTGTCGGGGTGGAGGGGATAGTCCCCGGCCCCGGAGACTCCGCCCTGCTCGTCCCACTGGCCGATCGCCGGGCCCGCCCCGTGGCCGTGGAAGCCCACGGGATGGGAGTACACGTCGGCGTCGATGCCTTCGTCCGCGGCGGACGCACGGGCGGCGGCGAGCACGTCGTTGCCGGTGCGGCCGATGGTGAGCGCGGCGGTGGTGAGGTCCTGCATCCGGTTCGCGACGCCCAGCGCTTCCTGCAACCCGGCCGGGGCGGCGGTCTCGCCGGGCCGGAGCACGTAACCGTTGCGCTGGGTGTCGGTGCGCAGACCGAGGCTGCTCAGGCCGACGTCGCAGTGCACCAGGTCGCCGGGTGCGATCACGGCGTCGTACCCGACGGCCGGCAGCAGGGCGCCGCGCTCCGAGGCGAGCGGTACCCCGGCCCGCTGCAGTCCCACGCTCGGCTGGAACCACGGGTCGACACCGAGGTCGTGGAAGCGCTGGCGGAGCCACCAGGCCACGTCGAGCGCCGTCGTCGTCCCGATCTCGATGACCGCGGGGGAGAAGGCCTCGTCGATGACCTCGTGGGCCAGCCGGTTGAGGCCGTGCAGGGCAGCGATCTCCTCCGGCAGCCGGGTCTCCAGCCAGCCGACCGCCAGGTCTTCGGCGGGGACGAGGCGCTCGGCCCAGGGGCCCAGCGCCTCGGTGAGCAGCCGGTGCTCGGTGTGCGACAGCCCGTCGGCGAGGGCGAAGGAGTCCGAGACGTCGACGCCGATCCGCCGCGGCGCGGCCTGATCGACGATGCGGCGCACCTCCGCCCACTGCGAGGCCTCCGGGGGCAGGTGCGGCGCCTCCTCCGGTGACCAGGCGGGCAGGAACTGGCCCACGGGGTAGCGGGAGACCGCCGCCGCGGTGACGCCGTCGTCGCTGCGGTGCAGGGCGAGGATCGTGCGCCGTCGCGCCGACAGCCAGGTCGCCGGCAGCAGGGTCGGCAGCACCGGGTCCTCGTTGTACTCGCGGCCGACGATCAGCCACAGGTCGATATCGGCGCGGTCCATGAGGCCGGGGAGGACGTCGAGCAGGCGCTGGGTGAGCCAGCGGTCGCGGACGGCGGCCTGCTCACGCAGCGGCAGCGGAACGGCCCACGTCGGGTCCGGCGCGACCAGCGTCATACGCCCAGCGAAGCAGAGATCCGCCAGGTCCACCGCTCGAACGGGGAGTGCTCAGGCCACGTCGGTGGCAGCCGGCCCCTGCCGGGTGCTGGTCTCCTGGGGCAGCGGCGCGCGGGCCCGGGGGACCCGCATCGACGCCACGCGGTCCCGGCCCTGCCGCTTCGCCTCGTACATCGCGGCGTCGGCGCGGTCGACCAGCCGCCACAGTTCGTCGGCCGCGTTCTCACCGTCGACCGGCCGGCTGAGGGCGATGCCGATGGAGGCGGTCACCGCGTGCCCGTCGGCCGTGAAGCTGGTGGCGACGGCCGTCCGCAGACGTTCGGCGAGCCGCGCCGCCTCGTCCGCGTCGCCCACCAGCCCCAGCACGACGATCTCCTCCCCACCGGTCCGGGCCAGCACGTCGGTCGGGCGGACGGTGGCCGCCAGGGACGCCGCGACCGCCCGCAGGACGGCATCACCAGCGGCGTGGCCGTGCGCGTCGTTGAGCCGCTTGAAGTGGTCGAGGTCGAGCATCATCGCCGCCACCCGGGTGCCGTCACGGCGGGCCTGGCGCCACAGCCGCGGGGCCTGCGCGACGAGGTAGCGTCGGTTGAACAGCCCGGTGAGCGGGTCCAGGTGGCTCTGCGTCTGGGTCGCGGCCAACAGTCGCTGTACCCGCCGGCGCAGGACGAAGACCCCGAGCGCGCCCGCGTTGAGCATCCCGGCGCTGACCCCGACCTGGACGCCGAGGCCGACGGCGCTGTCGTAGCTGGGCCACAGTGCGATCAGGCAGACGACCGTCGTCACCACCATGTTGACGGCCAGCTCCCACCGACCCAGGAACCAGGCGGCCACGAACGCGGGGAACAGCAGCATCAGGGGGGTGGCGTAGCGGACGGGATCGTCGATGCAGAAGACGACGACGAGATAGATCAGGTCGCCGAGCAGCACGAGGCAGAAGGTGTGCCCTCGGCCGGCCCGCTGACGGACCAGCAGCGGGACGGCGGCCAGGACGCAGGCCGCCATCGTCGCCCCGTAGATCCAGCGCTGCGGGCCGTCGCGCAGGACGTCGTTGACGAACAGGTTGATGGTGCCCATCAGGGCGCCGACCACCAGCAGCAGGGCGAGCGTCAAAGCGGCAACGCGGTGCTCCGGGCCGCGGCTCGTCGCGGTGGCCCCGGGTACGCCGAGTCCACCGTCAGAGTCAGGCTCCCACCGGCGGATCACCGCCATAGGATGCCGCACAACCGGCAATCTGGGGCCAGTGGGGCGAACGGTTACACGACCGATGCGTACCGGGTGTCGTAGGTCACCTCGAGGCGCACCCGGCGCCGTCGCGAGCGGGAGCTGGCAGGGTGGCCGCATGTCCCATCTGGACCCCTCGCTGATCGACGTCCGCACCGTGGCAGATCACCCGCTGATCAGCAACGGGTCGACGAGTTCGCTGCGGCTGGTCGCCCCTGGGTCGGCGACCGCCGGCCGGTACGGCCTGTTCGAGTACCGGGTGGCCCCGCACAGCCCCGGCGCGGCGCCGCACGTCCACCGCACGTTCTCCGAGTCCTTCTACGTGCTCTCCGGTCGGCTCACCGTCTACGCCGGCGGGGCCTGGCAGCCGTATGGCCCGGGTGACTACGCCCTCGTGCACGAGGGCGGGGCGCACGGTTTCCGCAACGACGGCGACGACGAGGTGTCCTTCCTGATCCTCTTCGCGCCCGGCATCGCGCGGGAGCGGTTCTTCCTCGAGATGGCCGAATTGCGCCGGAGCGGGCGCACCCTGACCCCGGCGGAGATGACCGCCTTCTACGCCCGGCACGACCAGGTGATGGTCGACGGCTGAGCGGTTCCCCCGGGCGGATGGAAGGGTGGGAGCGACGACTCATCCGCGACCTGAACGAGGAGGCTGCTCATGGCCGAGGGGCCCTGGTTCTTCTGTCTCAAGCACCACACCGTCGAGACCCGCGACGGCTGCGCGGAGCGGCATCGCCTCGGGCCCTACGCGACGCGCGAGGAAGCCGAGCACGCGGTGCAGTCGGTCGCCGAGCGCGAGCAGAAGCTGACTTCCGAGGACCGCGACTGGGAAGGCGACTGACCCTCACCCGCCCAGGTGCAGGGCCGTCATCGCGGCCGGGCATGATCGGGATGGTGGCCCGGGCTGTCCGGAGCCGGTGAAGGAGAACACGTGACCGAGCGCGCGGTCGAGGATCTGGTCGTCGGTGTACTGGGCGGCACCGGTCCGCAGGGGCGGGGTCTCGCCGTCCGGCTGGCTGCCTCCGGTCAGCGCATCCTGCTCGGGTCCCGGGATGCCGAACGCGCCGCCGAGGTGGCCGCGGAGGTAGCCGGACGCGCTGCCGCAGCCGCCGGTGGTGTCGAGGTGTCGGTCCAGGGCGGCTCCAACGTCGACGTCGCCGGCGCCGCGGACCTGGTGATCATCGCCGTCCCGTTCGCCGGGCACGCGGCCACGCTGGCCGAGCTGGCCGCCCCCCTCGCGGGCAAGGTCGTCGTCGACTGCGTCGTCCCGATGGGCTTCGACGAACTCGGCGCCTACGTCCTCGACGTCGAGGAGGGCAGCGTCACCCAGCAGGCGGCCGCGCTGCTGCCTGACAGCCACGTCGTCGGGGCGTTCCACCACCTGTCCGCCGTCCTGCTCGAGGACCTCTCGCGGCCCACCCTCGACGGCGACGTCATGGTCGTCGGCGACGTCCGGGAGGCCACCGACCTGGTCCAGGCGCTCGCCGGCCGGCTGCCCGGCATGCGCGGCATCTACGCCGGCCGACTGCGCAACGCCCGCCAGGTCGAGGCGCTGACCATCAACCTGGTGTCGGTCAACCGCCGGTACAAGGTGCACGCCGGCGTCCGGGTCACCGACGTCTGACGACAGCGCCGGGAGCATCGCAGCGAGCGCCGGCGAACGAGGAGCGGACCACGGCGCGGAGTCAGACCCAGGCGCATCGTCTGAGCCTTGTGACGACCGTGGGATGGCATACCGCGGTGGTCCGCCCCGGCGGGTCGTCAGCCTCGTCCCGTCCCTGACCGACGCGATCGCCGCGACCGACCCGGGTCTCCTGGTCGGCGCCACCGACTGGTGCACGCACCCGGCCGGGCTCGACGTCGCACGGGTCGGCGGTACCAAGTGGCCCGACCTGGACCGGGTCCGCGACCTGGCTCCTGACCTCGTGGTCGCCAACGCCGAGGAGAACCGGGACGAGGACGTCGCTGTGCTCCGGGCGGCCGGCATCCCGGTGTGGGTGACCGCTCCGCCCACCGTCGACCAGGCGCTGGACTCGCTCGACCGCCTCTGCGCCGCTCTCGGGAAGCCCGAGCCGACATGGCTGCGCCGGGCCTACGAGGTCTGGGCCGACCCGCCGCGGGTGCCGGAGACGACCGCCGTCGTCCCGATCTGGCGCCGTCCGTGGATGGTGCTGGGCCGGGACACCTTCGCCGGCGACGTCCTGGCCCGGCTCGGCGTCCGGAACGTGTTCACCGACCACGCCGACCGCTACCCGCGGCTGGCGAAGGACGACCCGTCCACCGTGGTTGCCGACCTGGTGGTCTTCCCGGACGAGCCGTACGCGTTCAGCCCCGACGACGGTCCCGAGGCGTGGCCGCGGTGCCGGCCGGTCTTCGTCAGCGGGCGGCACCTCACCTGGTACGGCCCCTCGCTGGTCGAGGCGCCCGCCGTGCTGGTGGCGCAGCTCGCGGCCTGATCGCCGGCCCTGCGTGGGCAGCTGTGAGAAGGCGCCACTCCCCGGCGAGCGCGCAGTGCCCAACGACCCTGGACGCACGTCGATCAGCCGGCCGACCCTGGGCGGCTCCTACGCCATCTGGAGGCGGTCATGCGGATGATGCTGAAGGTTCTCATCGACACCGAGGCCGGCAACGAAGCGTTTCTCAAGGGGCAGCTGCAGGGGATCACGAAGCAGATCGCTTCGCAGCTCAACCCGGAGGCCGCTTACTTTCTGCCCGAGGGCGGCCGGCGCAGCTGCCTCTTCGTGTTCGACATGACCGACGCCTCGCAGATCCCGGCCATCGTGGAGCCGTTGTTCCTCGGCGCGAAGGCGCAGGTGACACTGACGCCCTGCATGAACGTCGACGACCTGGAGAAGGGCCTGGCCCAGGCACTCCCGGAGAGCGGCCAGAGCAACCTCTGAGAATTCGGCCGTAGAGCGTCCGGGGCCGGCGGCAGTGGGAGACTGTGTGCGTGCTGCTCGCGCACGCGGTGGCAGTCCTGCATGCCGTCGCCGTCCTGTTCATGCTGACCGGCGCATTGTTCGCCCTGCGCCGGCCGCGGCTGCTTCTGGTCCACGCGCCGCTGAGCCTGGCCATCCTCGGCATCAACCTCGTCGGGGCCGACTGCCCGGTGACCGATCTGGAGCTGTGGCTGCGGGCGCGGGCGGGGATGCCCGGCTACGACGGCGGCTTCCTCGGCCACTACCTGTTCCAGCCGCTGGGCCTCGACGTCGGCGCCGGCGACACCCAGATCGGCATCTACACGGTCGCGCTCGGTCTCAACGGGCTCGCGTACGCCGTCCTCGCGACCCGAGCGTTCCGTCGTCGCTCTCGTGGGGCGGTCACCCGGGCCGGCGCAGAGCGGCCAGGCCGTCCCGGACTCCGGCGGGCAGAGGAGTGCTGACGGACAGCCGGCGGTAGGAGCGCGGCGGCCGGTCCAGCCCCAGCGCGGCCAGCGGCACCGGTTCGGGCAGCCGATGGACGGCGTCCAGCTGCAGTGCGACGGCGGCCACGCAGCCCCCGAGGTAGTCGGCGGTGATCCCGCTCAGGTCCGCGTGCTCCTCGATGCCGGCCAGTTCCGAGCAGCAACGGGTCACCCGGCGCGAACCCGGCCGTCCCGCGACGGAACTCGAGGGACGAAGCGGCTCAGCGCCGCCGGGGACGGCCATCGGCGGCGGTGATCGGCCGGGGGACGATCAGTCGAAGGAGTGCTCGGGGCCCGGGAAAGTGCCGCCTCGGACGTCGTCGGCGTACTCGCGGGCCGCCCGCAGCAGCTCGCCGCGCAGATCGGCGTACTTCTTCACGAACTTCGGCACCCGACCGCCGTTGAGCCCCGCCATGTCCGGCCACACGAGCACCTGGGCGTCACAGTCGACCCCGGCACCGATGCCGATCGTGGGGATCGTCAGTTCCTTGGTCACCTGCCCGGCGATCTCGGCCGGGACCATCTCCAGGACGACAGCGAACGCACCGGCCTCCTCGACGGCGTGGGCGTCGGCGAGCAGTTGCTCGGCGCCGGCGCCGCGGCCCTGCACCCGGAATCCACCGAGGGCGTGCTCGCTCTGCGGGGTGAAGCCGATGTGCGCCATCACCGGGATGCCGGAGTCGTGCAGGAGCTTGATCTGCGGGGCGACCCGTACCCCGCCCTCGAGCTTGACCGCCTGCGCGCCGCCCTCCTTCATGAAGCGGACGGCGGTCTCGAAGGCCTGCTGCGGGCCGGACTCATAGCTGCCGAACGGGAGATCCGCGACGATCAGCGACCGCTTGGTCGAGCGCGTGACCGCCTTGGTCATGAGCAGGAGGTCGTCGACCGTCACTGGCACCGTGCTGCTGTAACCCAGGACCACGTTCCCCGACGAGTCGCCGACCAGCATCACCGGGATGCCGGCCTCCTCGAAGATGGCCGCGCTGTAGGTGTCGTAGGCGGTGAGCATCGCCCACTTCTCGCCCCGCTCCTTGGCCTGCTGGAGATGGTGGACGCGCACACGGGCGGAGGACTGCCCGCCGTACAGAACCGACTCGGTCACTTGTCCTCCTCGGCGGCGCTCGTCGTCCGCGTTCCCGCGGCTCGCTGTCTCATCGGTGCCCTCGCACGCTCGGTCACTGTGCCGCTCCTTCGAGGACCGTGGGCGGGGTCTCCCGCCACCGGTTGGTGATCGGCAGCCGCCGATCACGGCCGAACGCCTTCAGGCTGATCTTCGTTCCCGGGGCCGACTGACGGCGCTTGAACTCGGCCATGTCCACCAGCCGCAGCACCTTCGCCACCACCTCGGGGTCGTGTCCGCGCTCCAGGAGCTGCGCCATGCCGAGGTCGCGGTCGACGTAGTCGGCGATGACGGCGTCGAGCTCCTCGTAGGACGGCAGCGAGTCGCTGTCCTGCTGTCCCGGGGCGAGCTCCGCCGACGGTGGCTTGTCGATCGAGTTCTGCGGGATCGGCTCGGTCCCGCCGTGCCGGCGGGCCTCCTCGTTGCGCCACCGGGCGATCGCCCAGACCAGCGTCTTGGGCACGTCCTTGATCGGCGCGAACCCACCGGCGGCGTCGCCGTAGAGGGTCGAGTAGCCGACGGCGACCTCGCTCTTGTTGCTCGTCGCCAGCAGCAGGTGCCCGTGCTGGTTGGACAGCCCCATCAGCAGGGTGCCGCGCACTCGCGCCTGCAGGTTCTCCGCGGCAGTACCGCTGAGCTCGACCGACTTCTCGTACGCCTCCACCATCGGCGCGATGGGGACGACGGAGTAGTGCAGGCCCAGCCGCTCGGCGGAGTCCTCGGCATCGGAGAGCGAGTGCGCGCGGGACCACTTCGACGGCAGCCCGACGCCGTACACCCGGTCGGCGCCGAGAGCGTCCACCGCCAGCGCCGCGACCAGAGCCGAGTCGATCCCGCCCGACAGGCCGAGGACGACCGACGGTATGCCGTTCTTGTCGATGAAGTCGCGCAGCCCCAGCACCAGGGCCCGCCAGACCTCCTCGCAGTCGTCCAGCGGCGCGACGATCGTCGACGGGCGTGGCTCGAACGCCGGGGCAGGCTCCTCGGAGAGCAGGTGGCGGGTCACCGTCATCGGGCCGATCCGCCCGTCGGTGCGCTCGGGCACCGAGGACGGGTCGATCGTGAGGTCGACGGTCAGCAGGTGCTCGACGAACTGCGGCGCCCGGGCCAGCAGCTCGCCGGCCGCGTTCACCACCAGGGAATCACCGTCGAAGACGAGCTCGTCCTGCCCGCCCACCTGGTTGCAGTAGACGACGGTCGCCCGGGCCTCCTCGGCCCGGCGCCGCACGAGGGGGAGCCGGAGGTCGTCCTTGGCCCGCTCGTACGGCGAGGCGTTGGGGGAGACGACGACGTCGGCACCGGCCTGGCCGATGACGCCGCACGGGCCGCCCTCGACCCAGAGGTCCTCGCACACGGTCAGCGCGACGTCGACGCCGTGCAGCCGCACGATCGGCATCTCGGTGCCCGGCACGAAGTAGCGGGCCTCGTCGAAGACGCCGTAGTTCGGCAGGTGCCGCTTGTAGTAGCGGGCGACGACCTCGCCGCCGTACAGCAGGGCGGCGGCGTTGCGGGGAGCCCCGCGCCGGGGGTTGGCGTCGCCGGGCCGGTCGTCGTCCGTCGGCGGCTGGTCGACCGGCGCTGGACCACTGCCCTCGGTGTGGGCCAGATAGCCCACCACGACGGCGACCTCGCCCAGGCCGTCGTCGGCCAGCCGGGTCGCGAGGTCGACGAGCGCGTGCTCGCTGGCGTGCGCGAAGGACTCCCGCAGGACGAGGTCCTCCGCCGGATAGCCGGTCAGGGTCATCTCGGGGAACACGACGAGGTGGACGCCGTCCTCGGCGGCCTTCGCCGTCCACGTGCGCACCAGGTCGGCGTTCCCGGACAGGTCACCGACTGTCGTGTCGACCTGGGCCAGACCCACCCGCAACTGCACCGGTTGCTGATCGTTCACGGGTCCATCCTCGTCTCGGTCCCGAAGTGACAGCGAGGTGGGGAGCGTAGACGGCCGTCGGCGACCGGCCTACCGTGACGCCATGCCCGAGTGGCTGACCGTCGAGGTGGTCGATGGCGCTTTCCCGGCGTCGGAGTGGCGACGGGCGCATGAGAACGCCCTGATCGAGGCGGCGGTCACCAACGGCGCGTCCTTCTGGGATTGGCACACCACCCGGTGGGGTGTCGTCCTGGAACTGGTCTTCGACAGCGACGAGCGGCTCGAGCGCTACCGGTCGCTGCCCGTGATCCGCGCCGCCCTCGACGCCGTTCCGGACCGGGCCCACGGACTCCTTGTCTACCGCGGCCGCGGCGGAGGCTCCGGTGCCCTCGTGCCGCGACAGCCCGGCCCGCGTCCCGCAGCGGGAGCCGCCGCACTGCCCGAGCCGGCGCCGGACGAGTACATCCGCCTCACCAGCGACCGGGGCAGCCCGGCCGCGCTGTTCACGGGGGATCGAGGTCTCACCGGTTGTTGATCGCCGTCGGCCCGGCGGGCGCGACGATTCCCGTCCGGACCCGAGGGTCCGCGATCTCCGGTACCGAGGTCGCAGGCGCGGTCGTCGTGGTCTCCGGGGGTGTGGCCCGTTCGAGGAAGCGCAGCAGTTCGACGGGGAAGGGCAGGACGAGCGTCGAGTTCTTCTCGGCGGCAACCTCGACGACGGTCTGCAGGAGGCGCAGCTGCAGCGCCGCGGGATGGGCCGCCATGACCTCCGCGGCCTGGGCCAGCTTCTCCGACGCCTGCAGCTCGCCCTCCGCGGTGATCACCCGCGACCGGCGTTCCCGCTCGGCCTCGGCCTGGCGGGACATCGACCGCTTCATCGTCTCCGGCAGCGCGACGTCCTTGATGTCCACGCGGTCGATGTGCACGCCCCAGTCCACGGCGGGGCTGTCGAGCATGAGTTACAGGCCCTGGTTGAGGCGTTCCCGGTTGGACAGCAGATCGTCGAGGTCGCTCTTGCCGATGATCGACCGCAGCGAGGCCTGGGCGACCTGGGCGATCGCGGCCTGGTAGTTCTGCACGTCGACGACCACCCGCACCGGATCGAACACCCGGTAGTAGACGACCGCGTCGACCTTCACCGTGACGTTGTCGCGGGTGATGCCCTCCTGCGCGGGCACCGGCATGGTGATGACCTGCATGTTCACCTTGTGCAGCCGGTCGGCGACGGGCGCGATCATCGTGAGTCCGGGGCCGCGCAGATCGCCGCGCAGCTGCCCGAACCGCAGGACGACGCCACGCTCGAACTGGGTGACCACCCGGACACTCGCCCCGGCGAGCATGAGCACGCCCAGCAGCAGGATCGCGAGCACTGCGAACACGGCGTCCATGTCGCCCTCCGCCACCGGCGCCGCGGGCGGACCGGTCACGATGGCCGTGGCCCCGACGTCCTGGGATGGCAGAACCAGCGTATTCCGTTGTGGCGTCCTCCGGTGGGGGTGTCGCCGCGGCGAACGGTCTTTCATCAACGTTCACTTCTTCTAGAGTTGGCGACATGGACGATCGCAGTGCCCGGGTGAGTGCGGTGGCCGCGCTCGCCGAGCCGACCCGCCGCCGGTTGTACGACCACGTGGCCCGACAGTCCGGTCCGGTGAGCCGCGACGAGGCGGCGGCGGCTGTGGCGGTTCCCCGCGCGACCGCCGCCTTCCACCTCGACCGGCTCGTGGACGACGGACTGCTGGAGGTCCACTTCGAGCGGCGCACCGGGCGGACGGGGCCCGGCGCCGGCCGGCCGTCGAAGCTCTACCAGCGGGCGGATTGCACGGTCGAGGTGTCCTTCCCCGAGCGGCACTACGACCTCGCCGGTGACCTTCTGGCCGCGGCGATGACGGCCGCGGAGACCTCGGGGGAGTTGCCCCGAGCGGCCCTGGACCGGCTGGCCTACGACCGGGGTCGGCAGATGGGGGAAGGGACGCCCCTCGCCGGTGGACGCACGGCCGCGCTGCGCATCCTCGAGGAACGGGGCTTCGAACCCCGGGTCGAGGACGGCACCGTCACGCTGGCCAACTGCCCGTTCCACACGCTGGCGCGCACGCACGCGGAGCTGGTGTGCGGGATGAACCTGCGGTTGTTGGACGGCGTGCTCGACGGCGTCCCGGCGACGGGGCTGACGGCCCGGCTCCAGCCCTCCCCGGGCCGGTGCTGCGTCCGGCTGGAGCCGACCGCGGCGAGCTGACGCGCGCGACGCGCCCACGGGTTGACACCCGGAGCGGACGGGTCTCTACTGCCAACTATCGCTGGTTTTAGAGGAGGCTCCCCGTGACCACTCACCTCACCCGCACCCCGACGACGGCTGCTGACCCGGCGCACCAGGCGTTCCTGCTCCTGCGCACCGTCTTCACCGTCGCCCCCATCGCCTTCGGGCTGGACAAGTTCACCAACCTGCTCACCGACTGGCCCGCCTACCTGGCGCCGTGGATCGACCGGATCGTGCCCGGCACCGCTCAGCAGGCGATGTACGCCGTCGGCGTCGTGGAGGTGCTGGCCGGCGTCCTCGTCGCCGTGGCTCCCCGACTCGGTGGGTGGGTCGTGGCCGCATGGCTCGCCGGGATCATCGTGAACCTGCTGACGATCCCCGGGTTCTACGACGTCGCGCTTCGCGACTTCGGCCTGCTCGTCGGTGCCGTCGCGCTCGCCCGCCTGGCGGTGCGGTACGGCACCGGTACAGGCTCGTGACCGCTCCGGACCCGGCGCTCCCTCCGCCGGAACGGCCGGCCCACCTCCACGTCGTCCGCAGCCGCACCGACGTCGACGTGCCTGACGCGGAGAACGCGGTGGCTGCGCTGCTCCGGGCGCTGGGGAGGGACCCGGCCGACCCGCACCTGGTCGACACCCCGCGGCGCGTGGCCGACGCCTACGCGGAACTGCTCACCGCGCCGCCGTTCGACCTCACCACGTTCCCCAATGACGAGGGCTACAACGAGCTGGTGATGGCCACGGCCATCCCGGTGCAGTCGCTGTGCGAGCACCACCTCCTGCCCTTCACGGGGGTCGCCCACATCGGCTACCTGCCCGGCGAACGGATCCTGGGCCTGTCGAAGCTGGCGCGCGTCCTCGACCTGTTCGCCCGCGACCTCCAGGTGCAGGAGCGGCTCACCCAGCAGGTCGCCGACTGGCTGCAGGACAACCTCGACCCCCGCGGTGTCGGCGTGGTGATCGAGGCCGAGCACCTGTGCATGTCGTTGCGCGGAGTGCGCGCCCGCGGCGCCCGCACGACGACATCGGCCCTGCACGGGCTCGTACGGGAGGACGCTCGCTCCCGCCAGGAGTTCTTCGCCCTGACCGGATTGCGAGGTTGACCGGGATGACCGCTCAGGAACCGTTCGTGATCGTCGGCGGGGGACTGGCCGGGGCCAAAGCGGCCGAGACGCTCCGCGCGGAGGGATTCGACGGCCGCGTCGTCCTCGTGGCGGGGGAGGAGGAACTGCCCTACGAACGCCCGCCCCTGTCGAAGGGGTACCTGCTCGGGACGGCCGACCGGGAGAGCCCGCGGGTGCACGCGGCCGACTGGTACGGGGAGCAGGGTGTCGAGTTGCGCACCGGCGTCCGCGCCACACGCCTGGACCCGGCCACCCACCGGCTGACGCTCGACACCGGCGAGGAGCTTCCCTACGCGAAGCTGCTGCTGGCCACCGGGTCCTCGGCGCGGCGGCTGCCCGTCCCCGGCGGGGACCTGGACGGCGTCCGGTACCTGCGCAACCTGCCCGACGCCGACCGGCTGCTGGCCGACTTCACCGGCGGTGGACGGCGGGTGGTGCTCGTCGGTGCCGGGTGGATCGGCCTCGAGGTTGCCGCGGCGGCCCGTCATCACGGCAACGACGTGACGATCGTGGAGCCGCAATCCACCCCGCTGCACGCGGTGCTGGGTCCGGAGATGGGCAGGGTCTTCGCCCGGCTGCACCGTGAGCACGGCGTCGAGCTGTTCACCGACACGATCGTCCGCGAGATCCGCGGCGCCGACGGGCGGGTGGAGTCGGTGGCCACCGACGGGCACGCCGGGCTCGCCGCCGACGTCGTCGTCGTCGGTGTCGGGGCGATCCCGAACGTGGAGCTCGCCGCCGCGGCCGGGCTGGACGTGGACAACGGCGTCGTGACCGACCACGCCCTGCGGACCTCGGCCCCGGACGTGTTCGCCGCCGGCGACGTCGCGTCGTCCTTCCATCCGCTCTTCGGCCGCTACGTGCGCGTCGAGCACTGGGCCAACGCCCTCAACGGCGGGCCGGCCGCGGCGCGGTCGATGCTGGGGCAGGAGGTCAGCTACGACCGGGTCCCGTACTTCTACTCCGACCAGTACGACCTGGGCATGGAGTACTCGGGACTCGGTGGCCCGGGCGACACCGTGGTCACGCGCGGCAACCCGGAAGACGGCGCGTTCATCGCGTTCTGGCTGCAGGACGGCCGGGTGACCGCCGGTATGAACGTCAACGTCTGGGACGTCACCGACCCGATCCAGGAGCTGATCCGCACCCGGCGGCAGGTGCCGGTCGCCTCGCTCATCGACGCGGACACGCCCCTGGAGCGGCTGGCCGCCTGACCCCACCTGGCCGCGATCATGAAGTTGCGGTGGCGACACTCCGGCGGCCGGCGGCGTGTTCGCCCCGGAACTTCATGATCGACGCCGGGAAACCGCCCGCGACACGGAACCGGTTCACGGGGCACCCGTGTGTGAGTCGCCCGGAAGGGGCAGGCTTGGGGGGGACGTCACACACCGGAAACGAGCGGACGCGATCATGGCGAGCATGGACCGACAGCAGGAGTTCGTCCTGCGGACCCTTGAAGAACGCGACATCCGTTTCGTGCGGCTGTGGTTCACCGATGTATCCGGCTATCTGAAGGCCGTCGCGGTGGCCCCGGCCGAGATCGAGGCGGCGTTCGCCGAGGGCATCGGCTTCGACGGCTCGGCGATCGAGGGTTTCGCCCGCGTCTACGAGTCCGACATGCTCGCCAAGCCCGACCCCGGCACCTTCCAGGTGATGCCGTCGGCCAAGGGGCAGCCCAGCGACACCGCGCGGATGTTCTGCGACATCACGCTGCCCGACGGCTCCCCGGCCTGGGCCGACCCGCGGCACGTGCTGCGGAGGACCCTCGCCAAGGCCGCGGACATGGGCTTCACCTTCTACACCCACCCCGAGATCGAGTTCTTCCTGCTGAAGGACCTGCCGACCGACGGGAGCGCGCCGGAGCCCGCCGACAACGGCGGCTACTTCGACCTGTCCACGCACAACGTGGCGCACGACTTCCGTCGCGAGGCGGTCTTCGCGCTGGAGGCGATGGGCATCTCGGTGGAGTTCAGCCACCACGAGGTGGCGCCCGGTCAGCAGGAGATCGACCTGCGGTACGCCGACGCGCTCTCGATGGCCGACAACATCATGACGCTGCGCCACGTCGTCCGGGAGGTCGCGCTCGCCCAGGGCGTGCACGCCACCTTCATGCCCAAGCCGTTCACCGACCTGGCCGGCTCGGCGATGCACACCCACCTGTCGCTGTTCGAGGGCGACCGCAACGCCTTCCACGACGCCGCCGACCCGATGCGGCTGTCGACGACGGGCAAGCAGTTCATCGCCGGCCTGCTGACCCACGCCCGCGAGGTCACCGCGGTCACCAACCAGACGGTGAACTCCTACCGCCGGCTGCTGGCCGGCACCGAGGCTCCGACGGCCGCGACGTGGGGCCGGGCGAACCGCTCGGCGCTGGTGCGGCTGCCCTCGTACAAGCCCGGTAAGGCGCAGTCGGCCCGGGTCGAGGTGCGCTCTCCGGACTCCGCCTGCAACCCCTACCTGACCTTCGCCGTCCTGCTGGCCGCCGGCCTGCGCGGGATCGAGAAGGGCTACGAGCTGCCGCCGGAGGCCGAGGACGACGTCTGGTCGCTCACCGACACCGAGCGGCGTGCGGCCGGCTACGAGGACCTGCCGGTCTCCCTCGGCGAGGCGCTCACCGCCATGCAGAGCAGCGAACTGGTCGCCGAGACCCTGGGTGAGCACGTGTTCGAGTTCTTCCTGCGCAACAAGTGGGAGGAGTTCAACTCCTACCGGCAGAACGTCACCCCGTTCGAGCTGCGCCGCTACCTCCCCGGCCTCTGAAGAAGGACCTCGTCGCCCCCCGCACCTCGCAAGCTCGGCACGGTCGAAGGACCTCGTTCTCCTCACCCCTCGCACGCCCGGGGCGAGCCTCGGAACGAGGCCTGACGGGGCTGGTTGACTAACCTGGCGACGTGGCCCGTCTGCTCGTCGTCGTCCCCAGTGAGACCGATCCGCCTGCCCGCCTCGGCGACTGGCTGCGGTCGGCCGGTCTGGAACTCCACGAGCGG
>JAOPUS010000383.1 GCA_025963345.1 Blastococcus sp.
TCCGGGCCCACCAGCGCGGGGAGGCGACGTCGACGAACCCGATCGCGTCGATCTTCGCCTGGACCCGGGGCCTGGCCCACCGCGGAAAGCTCGACGAGACCCCGGCGGTGACGCTCTTCGCGGAGACGCTGGAGCGGGTCTGCATCGACACCGTCGAGGGCGGTCAGATGACCAAGGACCTCGCCCTGCTGATCTCCAAGGACCAGCCGTGGCTGACCACCGAGGACTTCCTGGCGGCCATCGACGCCAACCTCCAGAAGGCGATGGCCGGAGTCAGGGCCTGACCTGATCCCCGCTCTACGACGGCCCCCTCACCTCCGGGTGAGGGGGCCGTCGCCGTCTGCGCTCATGATCAATAGCCACTCAAGCGGCCCCTCGGAGCGCGGCAGGGCCCCGTGGACTGGCTGTTGATCGTGCCTGTGGACGGTGCCAGCGGGCGACGTCGAAGAACAGGCAACCTGCCCGCGTGCCTGTGCCGGCCGAGCGCCCCGATGTCCTCCGCGATCGCGTCTTCCGCGGGTCCTGGGCGGTCCGGAAGCGTCTGCTGACGCGCGATCAACTGCGCAGTCGCGCTTGGCGACGTCTCCGCCGAGACGTGTATGCCGATGCGCGGCTACCGCTGGACCACCGTCTGATGGCGCACGGGGTGAGTTTGGTGGCCCCGACGGGCGCGATCTTCGGCGGACTGTCGGCGCTGGTGCTGGCCGGCGGCGACGAGTTCGCAACGGCAGACGACGCGGTGGAGGTGGCCCTCCCGCCGGGAATGCGCTGGCGCCCGGGGCCTGGGGTGCGCGTCAGCGTCTCGTCGTCCCACGACCACAACGTCGTCGTGGACCGGCACGGTCTGTCGAGAACGGGCCCGGTGCGCACCGCGGTCGATCTGGTTCGTCGTCACGGGGTGGAGGAGGGAGTCATCCTGCTCGACCGGCTGGTGCGGGCCGGACTGGCTGATCTGGCCGCCGTGCGGGCCGCAGCGGCGGAGCTGCCCAGGAGTCGGGGGAGTCGGGTGGCCCGCGATGTGACCCGGTTGGCGGACGGCCTGGCCGAGTCGCCGCAGGAGAGCCGACTGCGGCTTCTTCTGCACCGGGCCGGACTACCTGCACCTATTGCTCAGTTCCGGATCTTCGACGACGACGGCTTCGTCGCGCGGGTGGACTTCGCCTACCCCGAGCTCCGGCTCGCCATCGAGTACGACGGTCTCTGGCACGCGGAGCCGGGACAGTTCGCCAAGGACCGGCGGCGGCTGAACCGGCTCTCGGCAGCCGGCTGGCGGGTGATCTTCGTGACCGCGGCCGATCTTCGGCACCCCGATCGGCTCATCGCCCGGTTGGCGGCCGAGCTGGCGCGTTGATCAACAGCCGTTCTGCGGGGGCCTCGCCCGGGCTGAGACCCCGACGGACTGGCTGTTGATCAACCTCAGGCGAAGAGCTGGGTCCACCAGGGGCCGCCGGAGCCGTCGGCCATGCCGATGCCCAGGCGGGTGAGGCTGCAGTCGAGGATGTTCGCCCGGTGGCCGGGGCTGTTCATCCACGCGTCCATGACGGCGGCGGCGTCCGGCTGCCCGTAGGCGATGTTCTCCGCCCGCGCACTGAGCCCGGCCTGCGCCGCGCGGTCGAAGGGGTCGAGCCCGTCGAGGTTGACGTGGTCGAAGAACCCGCGGTCACGCATGTCCGCGCTGTGCGCCCGGGCCACCGAGGCCAGCGCCGCGTCCCCGGACAGCGCGCCGCATCCGGCGGCCGCCCGCTCGGCGTTGACCAGCGCGAGCACGAGGTCCTCGGCGCCCAGGTCGGCCGGGACGGCGGCGGGAGCAGGTACCTGCGGAGCGGGCGCCTCCGCGACGACCGGCGGTGCGGTCGTGGTCTCCGGTGCGGTCTCGGGAGCGGACGGCGCAGCGTCGGCCGGCGCCGGCGCCGTCGAGTCGGCCGGTGCGGGCGCGGAACCGGTCGTCCCGGGAGCGGTGGATGCGGGACCGGCGAAGGCGTCCGTCGAGGAACCGCCTGCCTCGGCCGGGGCCGTGCTCACCCCGGCGAAGGTGGCCGAGGAGACCGGCCGGCCGTCGCGGCCCATGACGACGGGGGAGTCGCCGTCCGTCGAGCGGGTCGCGGATGTCGAGGCGAACGAGTCGAGGGCGACCAGGGGGACCCTGCCGCCTGCGCCGGACACGACGGGGACCGACAGGACCAGCGCGGTCAGGACCGTGCTGACCAGCGCTCCGAGCGCCAGGCGCCCGCCACGGTGCCGCAGGCTGCGGCGGGTGAGGGCCAGGAACCGGCGCGCGGGGTGGAGGAGCCGGGCCGGCGAGCCGGCCAGCCGCTCGGACAGCGGGGTACGCGCAGGACTGTGGTGCACAGGGAACCTCACGAGAGCGTGGATCACGATTCGTTACCGGACCGAGACTATCGGTGCGCGCAAGGTCACTGTGAGTCCGCGAGAGGAAGGTCACCATTGGGCCCCTGAGTGCCCCACGCAGGGCTCCGCTGCTTTGGTCGGCTCGCTCGGCGGCGCCGACCAGGCACCATGGGGGAGTGAGCCCCACCCGAATACCCCGAGGAGTGCGCCGCCGGTGAGCGACGTCTGGCTCAGCATCGTCATGGTCGTCGTCTTCGTCCTGATCGGGGGCGTCTTCTCCGGCGCGGAGATCGCGCTGGTCTCCCTCCGCGAGTCCCAGGTCCGCGGCATGGCCGAGGGGGGCCGCCGCGGGCAGGCCGTGCAGCGCCTGCTGAGCGACCCCAACCGCTTCCTCGCCGCCGTCCAGGTCGGCGTCACCCTGGCCGGGTTCTTCTCCGCCGCCTTCGGTGCCAGCACGCTGTCCGCGCCCCTGGCCCGCTGGCTGGAGAGCCGCGGGGTCAGCGAGGGACTGGCGGGCACCCTGGCGCTGATCCTCGTCACCATCGCGATCAGCTACCTGTCGTTGGTCGTCGGGGAGCTGACCCCCAAGCGGCTGGCACTGCAGCGGGCCGAGGGATTCGCCCTCATCGTCGCCGCACCGCTGAACGCGATCGCGAAGCTGTTCCGACCCCTCATCTGGCTGCTGTCGAAGTCCACCGACGTCCTGGTCCGCCTCCTCGGCGGCGACCCCAAGCTCAGCGGCGAGTCGATCAGCCAGGAGGAGCTGCGCGACCTCGTGGCCGCGCACGAGTCGCTCAGCAGCGACGAGCGGCGGCTGATCGACGAGGTCTTCCGTGCCGGTGAGCGCGAGGTCCGCGAGGTGATGACGCCGCGCACCGAGGTCAAGTTCCTGGAGGCGTCGATGACCGCGAGCCGCGCCGCCAAGCTGGTCGCCGACTCCAACTGGTCCCGCTTCCCGGTGGTGGGCCGCGACGAGGACGACGTCGTCGGCTTCGTGCACGTGCGCGACCTCTTCCTCCCGAACCATCCCGCCGGCCGGGCCGCGACGGTCGGCGATCTCGCCCGCGAGGTGAAGCGGCTGCCCGGCACCGCCGGTGTCCTGAAGGCCCTCAGCGAGATGCGCCGCGGGAACCAGCACCTCGCGATCGTGGTCGACGAGTACGGCGGCACCGACGGGATCGTCACGCTCGAGGACCTCATCGAGGAGGTCATCGGGGAGATCTACGACGAGTACGACGAGGAGGTCGCCCCCGAGGGCAAGCAGTCGCCCGGCGGCCCGCGCGAGGTCGACGGCCTGCTCAACCTCGACGACTTCGCCGAGGTGACCGGCCTGCAACTGCCCGACGGGCCCTACGAGACGGTGGCCGGGTACGTCCTGGCCGAGCTCGGCCGCCTGCCGGAGGTCGGCGACACCGTCGAGGCCGAAGGTCGCA
>JAOPUS010000397.1 GCA_025963345.1 Blastococcus sp.
GTTCGGCGAGCGCCTCGTAGAGCGCAGCGATCTGCGGCCAGGCGGTGGCCTCGGCGGTGCGCGCACGGGCGTGACAGGCGGCGATCGCAGCCTGCAGCCCGTACGGGCCCAGCCCGGAGCCGGACCCCCCGGCCCGCTCCAGGGCGGCGAGCCCGCGGCCGATCAGCACCCGGTCCCAGCGGCCGCGGTCCTGGTCGGTCAGGAGCACCGGCTCACCGGTCTCGCTGATCCGGGCCCGCAGCCGCGACGCCTGGATCTCCATGAGGCCGACCAGTCCGTGGACCTCCGACTCCCCCGGGGTCAGTTCGGCGAGGATGCGGCCCAGTCGCAGCGCCTCCTGGCAGAGCGCCGGACGCACCCAGTCCTGCCCCGACGTGGCCGAGTAGCCCTCGTTGAAGACCAGGTAGACGACCTCGAGCACGGATGACAGCCGGGCGGTGAACTCCGGCCCGGCCGGGACCTCGAAGGGCACCCGCGCGGCGGTGAGGGTCCGCTTGGCCCGGACGATGCGTTGCGCCACGGTCGACTCGGCGACGAGGAAGGCGCGGGCGATCTCGTCGGTGGTGAGGCCGCCGATCAGCCGGAGGGTGAGCGCGACGCGGGCCTCGCGGGAGAGCACCGGGTGGCAGGAGATGAACACCAGCCGCAGGACGTCGTCCTCGACGACCTCGTCGAGTGCCGCCGCCCAGTCCGGTTCCTCGGCGTCGGGCAGCTCGCGGCCCAGCTCGGCGGACTTGCGCTCGAGCCGCTCCGCGCGGCGGAAGACGTCGATCGCCCGGTGCTTCGCGGTGGCCATGAGCCAGGCGCCGGGTTTGGCGGGCACGCCGGTCTCCGGCCAGCGCTCGAGGGCGGCGACGAGGGCGTCCTGGGCCAACTCCTCGGCCAGTCCGACGTCGCCGGTGACCCGGGTGAGCGCGCCGATCAGCTTCGCGGACTCCATCCGCCAGACGGCGTCGACGACGCGGTGCGTCGTCGACGCCGTCAGGGCCGGAGCATCGGGCATCAGGAGCCGTGCTGGGCTTCGACCGTGGCGCGCAGCCGGTCCTCCTGCTCGCGGAGCTCCGGGGTGAAAGCGTCGCCGAAGTCGTCGGCGGAGAAGACCTGCCGGATCTCGATCTCCTCGTTGCGGAAGGGCGCCTTCCGGACCCACTCGATGACCTCCTCGCGGGAGGAGACCTCGAGAATCCAGAAGCCGGCGATGAGCTCCTTGGTCTCGGCGAAGGGACCGTCGACGACGGTGGTGCCGCCGTCGTCGTCGAAACGGACGCGGGCACCCTTCGAGCTGGGGTGCAGTCCCTCGCCGGCCAGCATGACGCCGGCCTTCACCAGCTCCTCGTTGAAGGCGCCCATCTCGGCGAGCTCCTGCTCGGTGGGCATGACGCCGTTCTCGGTGTCCTCGTTGGCCTTGACGATCACCATGTAACGCATCGCTGGATCTCCCTCTCGTGTCGAGAACGGGGGCCGGTCCACGCGGCCGGCTCGACCCCGCTCTACTGACACGTCGAACGAGCCTCGCCCGGATCGACACTGCCGCACAAGATTCTTTTCCGGCCGATGTCGGCCGGCCGGCCCGGAACGGGCGAGCAGGTCAGAACAGCGTCAGAGCGACGCTGCGCAGTAGACCGTGCCCTTCTCGGTGATCATCGAGCCGGACGCCCACAGGGCGGCCTCGGCGGTCTCGAACGCCGAGCAGCTGGCCGGGTCCGCCATGAAGTCGGCCTCGGTCTTCTTCTCGTCCTCGGTGCCGACGATCTTGAGGTCGGCGTCGCCGGAGTCGCAGTCGACGACCTCGAAGTCGCTCTCGCTCTTCATGTGCACGCAGTCGTCGACCTTCGGGTCACCGATGCCGAAGCCGCCGGTGAGG
This sequence comes from Blastococcus sp., assembly GCA_025963345.1. Classification (GTDB taxonomy): domain Bacteria; phylum Actinomycetota; class Actinomycetes; order Mycobacteriales; family Geodermatophilaceae; genus Blastococcus_B. Next base: position 1,865 of record JAOPUS010000397.1, read on the forward strand.
GCGTACGCGCCGCCCACGCCGACGACGACGACGGTGCCGGCCAGTGAGGCCCACTTCTTGGTGCTGCTCTTCTTCTCCGGCTGCGCCTGCGGGTCGTTCTGCGGTGCCCAGGCGCCCTCGGGGGTGCCGGGCTGGCCCGGTGCGGTGTGGTCGGGGCCGGGGTGGGTCATGGCTGCTCCTGTGAACTCGATGAGAATCGTGCGATCCCGGTGAGCTTCACTGACCGGGTTACTGACCTGGGCGTTCCACACGTCCCCGTCGGCCTCGAAGCGGTAACGACCAGTTCCTGGCGGCCCGGCAGCCCCATCTGCCCCAATCGGGCGGCCGAGTGGACGACTGCACGCCGGGTAGGGAGTCCCGGTGAGCGACGAGACGGGACCGGGTGGGTTCGCGGGGCGGCTGGGCGCAGTGGTCGAGAAGGCCGACGAGGGCACCGCGCACCTGGGGTTCGAGGCGACGGAGGAGCACCTCAACCCGGCCGGGACGGTGCACGGCGGCGTCCTGGCCACCCTGGTGGACACGGCCATGGGGACGGCGGTCCGCAGCGCCACCGGGGACGGCGACGTTCCGGCGACCAGCCAGCTCACCGTCACCTACCTGCGGCCCGGAAAACCGGGACGGCTGCAGGTCACTGCCCGTGTCCGCACCCGCGGCGAGCACCTGACGGTGTGCGAGGCCGACATCGAGCAGGACGGCCGAAGCCTCGTGCACGCCGTCGCCACCTTTGCCCTCCTGCACGACTGACCCAGCCCGGCACTCGATCGGGGTGCCGCAGCGTCCGGCGCGTCACCCGACAGGGTGGCGACGTCCGAACCGGACGGCGGGACAGGCGCCCCAGCTGCCGGGTGGGCGCCAGTGACCTGCGTCGCAAAACCGCAGTTCAGCAGCCCTGTCGACACGCCCGGTCACCCTGCCGACCGGAGGCGATCGGGCGTACACGAACGCGCGTCGCAAGCCGCTGGGGCTGGCGCACCTGAGTAGCGTCAGAGCCGAACATCTCTTCTTACAGGAGGCACCCCGTCGCCACGACGCATGGACGCTGCGCCGAAGCCCATCTGGGTTGCCCCTGCCGGGGCGACCAGACCATCCACGAGGAACGGTCCAAGGAGATCGCCGAAGCCCGGGCTCATCCCCAGGAGACCGTCAACTGCCCCGAGTGCGGCGCCTTGACCACGCCGCTGAACATCGTCACGTGGGGACACTGCCGCGCGTGCCGGACGGCGCAGTCGCGAGAGATGTACCCGCTCCGCTGGTAGACCGCCCGCTTCCCCCGGGCCGCACGCATGGACGTGCCCGCACGGGGGACGATGCGGGCATGACCACTGCGACCTGGAACGGCGTCGTCGTCGCCGAGTCCGACGACATCGTCACCGTCGAGGGCAACGCCTACTTCCCGCGCGAGACCGTGCGCGACGACGTCCTGCGGCCCTCCGAGCACCACACCGTCTGCCCGTGGAAGGGCACGGCCTCCTACTACGACCTCGAGGTCGACGGGCAGGTCAACCGCGACGCCGTCTGGTACTACCCCACGCCCAAGGACGCCGCGAAGGAGATCGCGGGCCGCGTGGCGTTCTGGCACGGCGTCGAGGTCTGCTGAGCGGACCCGCGATCAGCGGGAGGGCCGGGCGCCGGCCAGCTCGCGCGCGATGGCCGCGGCTTCGTCGTCCAGTTGCTTGGCGACGGATTCGCTGAACGCGTCGTAGGCGGCGTCGGGCGTCACGCCCAGGGCCGCGGCGATGTGGTCCCAGCTCGCACCGCCGCGCAGCGCCGCCCGGATCCCGATCAGCTGGCTGTCGTGCGCCTTGCGGGCTATCACCTCACCCAGGGCCAGCAGCTCGAGCGCCTCGTAGCTGTCGAGCGAGGTGTCGCTGCCCTTCATCGCGTTCCAGTGGTCCTCGTCGTCGTCGTGGACGGTGTTGAGCGCGGAACCTCCGCTGTCGCGGCGGCTGAGGAAGTCCAGGCGGGTCGCGGCCGTGGTCAGAGTGAACTCCGGCTCGAGGGCCTCGGGGGTGATGCTCATGTCCGGAGCCTTCCCCGCCCGCGTCGGCGCGCCAAACTCCCGCACCGTGTGATGACCGTGACGCGCGCGTTACACGCAGGGCGCGACGGAGTCGGCACGGAGACGCACAGAGGGCCCGCATCCCGAATGGGATGCGGGCCCTCCAGGCCCCGTCCGGAGGCTCACCCGAGCTTGCGAGAGGTGAGAGGGACGGGGTCCTTTCTCAGCTGCGGACGCCCACGGCCTCCTTGGCCAGTTCGGCCAGCTGGGTCTGCGCGGCGCTGGCCACGTTCGACCGGTTCTTGTGCGCCTCCTCGTAGTGGATGACCACGTGGATGTCGTTCGGCGTCTTCAGGTCCTTGATGGCCTTGATCGCGTCGGCGACGGTGAGCTCGTCGTACTTCTTGATCGGCAGCTCGTCGGCGGAGACGTCGCCGAGCTCCTCGCGAGCGGACCGGGCGGCCTTGGCCACGTCCGTGTTGCCCTCACGGTCGGCGACCTGCTCGGCGCGCCGCAGCGTGGCGCCGCGGCCGGCGGTCAGGGTCTCGCGGACGGCGTCGGTCAGGGCGGAGGCCCGCTCGGTGACCGCGTTGAAGCGCTCGGAGGTCTCCTCGCCGGCCTGCTTCACGGTGTCAACGGCGTTGTTGACCGTGTTGGCCCAGAAGCGGACCGGGGCGTTGACGGCGCGGGCGACCCCGCCGGCGACCTTCTGCACCGGGGTGGCGACCAGGGCGGCGGGGCCACCCATGGCCTCCTCGGCGAGAACCACGGTCAGCCACTCGACGGTGGCCTCGTGGGCCGTGATGAGCTTCTCGGCGAGCTGGCGGACCTTCGCCTGGCCGGCCTGGTCGGCCAGCACCTTGAGGTACGTGGCGCGGTCGTGCAGCTGGTGCTCGAGCTGCAGGTCGGTCAGCAGGGCCTCCTCGAGGGGAGCGGCCTGCTCGAAGGTGGCCTTGAGGACGGCGGCCAGCCGGCCGAGCGCGGGGGTCACGACGTCCGGGACACCACCGAGCGAGCGGAGCTGCTCGGTGATCTCGAGGCTGCGCTTCGCAGCATTGTCGGCGTTCTGCGTGAGTTCGCGACGGACCGCATCGGTGCGGGCCTGCGAGATGCGGGTGCGTGCGACCTGCTCTTCGGTCTGCGTGAGCAGGACGAGGGCGCGCAACTGGTTGATGAGCTTGTGGTTGTCGGTCATGACAAGGAACTCCAGGGATTCGGGGATGACCTGACGGTCTCTGGCATGCCCCGCATCCCGGGCTGCTAACTCCAGCAAGCAACTTGCTAGCAGTGAGATGCGTCACGTCGGTTCCGATACTCAGCTGGGCGGCTGGTAGTCCTCAGCCACCCCGAGCACCTCGCCCAGCGCCCTCAGCTCCGCCTCGAAGACGGGTTCGGCGTCGTCGACGGCTCTACGCGCGCTACGGGATCCGGGAGTCCGACGGCGAGCCGTCGCCCACGCCCGAGGAACGCGAACTGGCCGGCGCCCGCTGACCTCGAAGCCGGACTTTCCGCGCGGAAAGTCCGGCTTCACGGGCGGTCAGACGGTCGCGGCGATCTGCTCCTGGGGCACCGGGGGGCGCTGGCGCACCCGGAACCGGAGCACCGGCTGGGTGTCGTCGTTCTCGAGGGCGCGCGGGGCCAGCCGGACCCGGCGCGGCGGGAGCTGGGACGGCGGCATGAGCTTCCCGCAGCCGACGCAGTACCGGCCTCGCTGCTCGACGGCGTTGCAGTGCGCGCACGACGACGACATGGTGCCTCCTCGAACTGGTGCATCCCCCCTGAGTGGGCCTGGGCGGACCATCGCAGGTCAGGACGACGGATCTGGACGATTCCCGTCCCGTGGGACGAGCCGTAACCGGACCGTCACCTTGGCCACGGGGCGACCGGACGGTGTCGGCGTCACTCCGGCGTCGGCAGGCGCCCCAGCAGCCGGTCGAGGAAGCCGACCTGGCCCTTCACCAGCTTCGTGCGGGCCTCCTCCACCTCGAACCAGACCGCCCGGTCGATCTCGGGGAACTCCTGGATGCGTCCCGAGCGCGGCGGCCACTCCAGCTGGAAGGTGTTGCTGACGGCAGCCGAGGCGTCGAGATCACCCTCCGCCGCCCAGACGGTGAGCACCTTGCTGCTGGTCGTGCGGAGCTCGCCGAGGGGCAGGAAGTCCGCCGCGGGGACCGGCGTCCCCAGTTCCTCCTCGAACTCCCGGCAGGCGACGGCGAAGGCGTTCTCTCCCGGGCCGTACTCGCCCTTCGGGATCGACCACCCCCCGGCGTCCTTCCGCGCCCAGAACGGGCCGCCCATGTGCCCGATCAGTACCTCTCGTCCGCCCGCGCCCGCACGGTGCAGCAGGATCCCGGCACTCGTCCGCGGCATCGTCCCCCCAGGATCACATGGCCATCGTGGCCGCTCAGAGGTGCGCGAGCGCCTCGGCGAGGTCGACCACGTCGGCGTATTTGGCGTCGACGTCGGCAAGGTTGTTCTCATGCAGCGCAGGGGTGCGGTCGGCGCAGGCGTCACGGACCACCTGCGGCCGGAACCCGGAGTTCAGCGCGTCCATCGCGGTCGCCCGCACGCACCCGGACGTCGAGACGCCGGCCAGCACGACCGTGTCCACGCCCGCGCCGTGCAGCGTGGACGCCAGCGACGTCCCGAAGAAGGCCGAGGCGTACTGCTTGACCACGATCGGCTCCCCCGGCGCGGGTTCCAGGGTCAGCTCCCCCCAGCCGCCGGGCGCGCCCTCGGCAAAGGCGGCCAGCGCCGGGACCTTTCGAACGAACAGCCCGCCGTCGGCGAGGTCCGGGGCGTAGCGAACGACGGTCCAGGCGACGGGGTACTCGCCGGCCCGGGCGGCGGCGACCAGTTCAGCCGTCGCCGCCACGGCCGGGCCGGAGTCGGGGAGCCCGAACGGCCCGGCCGGGTCGGTGTAGGCGCGCACGAGGTCGATGACGACGACGGCCGGCCGCGACCCCCAGCCGACCCGACCGGTGAACGCCGCCCCGTGCGGCCCCGTCATGCCGACCACCCCCGCCCCCGGGGGGGCGATGCTCAACCCGCTGCCCAGACCGGGCGCTTGGGAGCGGGCAGACCGGTCTCCTCCTCGCAGTGGGCCAGCAGCTCCTCGATCGGCGGTCCCATGTCGAAGACCGGCAGCTCGGCCGGGCGGTCGGCGCGCATCTGATCGCGCAGGGTCTCGGTCGCCTCGGCGTCCACGGCAGCGTCCTCGGTCACGCAGACGCCGTATCGCATGGCACCCTCGGCGGTGAGCAGACCGCGGCGCACCTCCAGTGCCACCAGCTCCGGGTCGCGCGCGAGCGGGTCGCCCCACCCCCCGCCGCCCCAGGTGACGAAGTGCAGGACGTCGCCCGGCGAGACCGGCACGTCGTGGCACTTGCTCGGCAGCACCTGGCGGGTGCCGTCGGCGCGCTCGACCCACTTGGTGCCGCGCGCACCCGGGTGGCCGCCGTTGACGCCCCAGGGGTAGGTCAGCCAGCGATCGTCATGGATGGCGATCGTGCCGGGCTCCTCGAAGACGTAGGCGACATCGACACCGTTGCCGCCGCGGTGCAGCCCCGCCCCGCCGGTGTCGGCGACGGTCTCCCACTTCTCGATCCGCAGCGGGTAGTAGGACTCCAGGTACTCGCACGGGATGTTCACGAACGAAGGCCACAGCGAGTGACCGTCGGGCCCGTCGCCGAGCGGCCGGCCGGGGATGCCGCCGAAGCCGATCGAGTACAGCTGGAACCACTCCCCCTTCCGTTCGCCGGCGGAGTAGTGCCCGGAGTACATGAAGTGCGGCGAGGAGGAGAACCCGGCCGCGTTGAGCAGCGCCGGGTTGGTCTGCCCGAGCAGACCGCCGAACAGGTCGAACACCCGGCCGATGCCGTGGTTGCGGCCGCTCATCGCCGCCGGGAACGTCGGCTTCCAGTACGAGCCCTCGGGGATCGTGACGTCGACCAGCGGATAGAACCCGTCGTTCCAGAGGATCTGCGGGTCGGCGACGGTGATCATGTAGATGCCGAAGAACATCCGCGTCAGGTTCTCGTTGATGTAGTAGTTGATCGGCCCGGCGGCCTGCGGGGAGGACCCGGTGAAGTCCAGGTGCACCTTGTCCCCGGTGCGGGTGAGCGACAGCTTCAGCTCGTACGGGCCGTTGCCGACGCCGTCGTCGCAGATGTAGTCGGTGAAGCTGAGCGTGCGGCCCTCCTCGAAGACCATGCCCAGCAGCACCTTCATGGCGTCGTAGTTGCGCTGCAACAGCGAGTCGAGCGCCGAGAGGTAAGTCGCTGTACCGAACCGGTCGCACATCTCCACGACCCGGCGGGAGGCGGTGCGGCAGGCGGCGACCAGGCCATTGAGGTCGGCCCGGTTCCAGTCGGGCATCCGCACCTGGTTCAGCACGATCCGCAGCGCGTCGTCGTTGAGCACGCCCTTGCGGTAGAGCTTGAAGGGCGGGATGACGACGCCCTCCTCGAAGATCGTTCGGGCGTCGGTGGGCATCGAGCTCGGTGTCTTGCCGCCGACGTCGGACATGTGCCCGAACATCGCCGCCCAGCCGACGACCCGGCCGTCCTTGAAGATCGGGACGACCACCAGCCAGTCGTTCGCGTGACTGATCGCGGCACCGCAGGCGTAGGGGTCCGACGTCAGCAGGACGTCGCCCTCCTCGATGGTGTCGTCGAACCCGTCGAGGAAGTCGGGGATGGACAGGCCGAACTGCCCGACCACCATCTTCCCGTCGGGGTCGGCGATCAGCGGGAACTCGTCGTGCTGCTCGCGGATGCCCGGCGACAGCGCCGTCCGGAAGAGCACCTCGTCCATCTCGTAGCGGGCGTTGCGCAGCCCGTTCTCGATGAGGTCGAGGGTGACGGGGTCGACATCGGTCTTCTCGACGGCGCCGGTCGCGGTCTCGATGATCCGTGCCATGTGTCAGCCCTCCACGGGGTTGATGAGCAGGGAGCCCGAGGCGTGCACCACGGCCGCGTGGCCGGGCAGGACGAGGGTCGTGGAGTCCATCTCGGTGACGATCGCCGGCCCGATGACCACGTCACCGGCCCGCAGCTTCGCGCGGTCGTAGACGCCGGCGGGCACGTGCTCGCCGCCGACGTAGATCTCGTGCTCCTGCACCCTGGCGCCCGACGGGTCGCCGTCGCCCTCGGCCAGGGTGACCGGTGCGACGTCGGGCCTGGGCCCGGTGACCGTGGCGCGGGCGTTGACGATCTCGTGGTCGACGTCGAGCAGGAAGGAGAACAACCGGTTGTGCTCGGCGTCGAAGCGCTCCCCCAGCGTCTGGAGGGCCGCGCCGGTGTCGTCGAGCCAGGCCGGGTCGACGTCGATCGGGATCTCGAAGCCCTGGCCGTGATAGCGGACGTCGACCTGGTAGCCCACCGACTGCTCGTCCCGGGGCAGGCCCTGCCCGGCCAGGCGTTGACCGGCCTCGTCGGCGAGCTCGCGCAGCATCTGCGCGAGCTCGTCGCCCTCGAGCTGGGCGAAGCGGCGCAGCACGGTGCGCGCCGACTCGTCGCGCCGGCTGGTGGTGGCGTCGCCGAGCGCGCAGAGCACGCCCGGGGACGGCGGCACGATGACCGGCCAGGCGCCGGTCAGCTTGCCCAGCGCGTTGGCGTGCAGCGGGCCGGCCCCGCCGAAGGCGACCAGGGCGAAGTCACGCGGGTCGAAGCCCTGCTGCACGGAGACCAGCCGCAGTCCGCCGAGCATGTTCTCGTTGACGATGTCGACGATGCCCGCCGCGGCGGCCTCCGGGGAGTCCAGGCCCATGGCCTCGGCGACCTTGGCGACGGCGGCCCGCGCGGCCTCGACGTCCAGGGTGATCTCGCCACCGGCCAGTGACGTCGGCAGATAGCCGAGGACGACGTTGGCGTCGGTCACCGTCGGCTCAGTGCCGCCCTGGCCGTAGGCCGACGGGCCGGGGTCGGCGCCGGCGGACTGCGGGCCGACCCGCAGCGCCTTGGTCAGCTCGGGCACGTGCGCGATCGAGCCGCCGCCGGCGCCCACCGTGCGGACGTCGACGCTGGAGGCACGGACGGTGAGGTCGCCGACCTTGGTCTCCCGGCCGATCCGCGGGGTGAGGTCCTGCACGAGGCCGACGTCGGTGGAGGTGCCGCCCATGTCGAAGGTGATGAGGTCGCGGTGGCCGCACTGCTCGGCGACCCAGACCGCACCGGTCACGCCGCCGGCCGGGCCGGACATCAGCATGGTGACCGGCGCGGCGACCGCCCCGGCCGCGGACTGCAGACCGCCGTCGCTGCGCAGGATCGCCAGCTCGCCGGCGATCCCGCCCTGGGCCAGCTTCTCCGACAGCGTCTGGATGTAGCGCTGCACCTGCGGCTGGACGTAGCCGTTCGCGACGGTGGTGAGCGTGCGCTCGTACTCGCGCATCTCCGGGAGCACGTCGGAGGACAGCGACACCGGGACGCCAGGGAGCACCTCGGCCGCGATCTCGCCGATCCGCTTCTCGTGGGCCGGGTCGGCGAAGGAGTTGATCAGGCTGACCGCGAGCGCCTGGATGCCGCGGCCGGCGAGCGTGGTCAGCTGGGCGCGGACATCGGCCTCGTCGAGCTCGCGGATGACGGCGCCGTCGCTGGCGATCCGCTCGTCGACCTCGACGGTGTTCTCCAGGTCGGCCAGCGGCTCGGGCTTGGGCCAGATGATCCAGCCGGCCAGCCCGCCCGGGACGTAGGAACGGGCGATCTGCAGGACCTGACGGAAGCCCTTCGTGGTGACCAGGCCGACGGTGGCGCCCTTGCCCTCGAGGATGGCGTTGGTCGCCACGGTGGTGCCGTGCAGCACCTGGGCGACCTCGGCCAGCTCGATCCCCGCCTCCGCGCAGACCTGGCCGATGCCGTTCAGGACGCCGACGGCCTGGTCGGCGGGCGTCGAGGCGGTCTTGGCCCGCCAGGTGCTCCCACTGCCCTCCTCGACCAGCAGGACGTCGGTGAACGTGCCGCCGACGTCGACTCCGAGCCGGTAGCTCATGAGGCCTCCTCAGTGCTGGGGTCCTGTGCGGTCTGTGCCGTCGCCGCCCGGACCATCACGGCCCGGGCGTTGGAGAGGTGGGCGGTCATGACCGCCTGGGCCCACGCGGGATCCCCGGCGCGGACGGCGGCGACGATCTCCAGGTGGTGACCGAGGCTGCGCCGCAACGACGCCTCGTCGTAGGCGTGGAAGTTGCGTCGCACGATCGGCGGGTGGATCGCGGCGGCCAGGGCGGTGGCGAGCGTGGGGTGGTCGGCGAGCGCGATCAGCCGGTCGTGGAAGGCCCGGTTGAGCGGGACGAGCGCGTCGAGGTCCTGCCGTGGCCCGGGGCTGCCGACCTCGACCATCCGGTGCGCGAGAGCGTCCAGCTCGGCGACGTCGGCGGCTGCGGCGTTCGGGACGGCGAACCCGGTCAGCTGGGGTTCCAGGGAGGCGCGCAGGTCGAACACGCCCTCGAGCTCGGCGACCGTCCAGGTGGCGACGCGAGCGCCGCGGTTGGCCACGACCTCGACCAGGCCCTCGGCCGCCAGCCGGCTGAGCGCCTCGCGGACCGGCGTCCGGCTGACCCCGAGGCGCTCGGCCAACTCCACCTCGCCCAGGCGCGAACCCGGCGCGAGCTCCGCGCCGAGGATGAGCTCCCGCAGTGCCTGCAGCGCCCGTTCGGCTGACGTGAGAGACCGTGTCACCCGTCACACTCCCTGGCAGATTGTGTGCAAACCTAGGGTGATCAGGTTCCCGGGGGCAACGCTTCCGCGTAAATTCCACAGAACTGCATACAAGAAGGGGGACCGACGTGGCGGAGCTGCTGAGCAACGGACGCACGCCGAGGGCCCGCCTGCGCGAGCTGATGGGGGCGTCCGCACCGCTGGTCGCCCCGGGCGCCTACGACGCATTGAGCGCGCGGCTGATCGAGCAGGCCGGCTTCGACGCGATCTACATGACCGGCTTCGGGACGACGGCCTCGCTGATCGGCCGGCCGGACGTCGGCCTGCTGTCGGGCGCGGAGATGGTCGACAACGCCAGACGGATCGTCTCCGCCGTCGACGTCCCGGTGATCGCCGACGCCGACACCGGCTACGGCAACGCGATCAACGTCGTCCGCACCGTGCAGCTCTACGAGCAGGCCGGCGTCGCCGGGATCCAGCTCGAGGACCAGGTCATGCCCAAGAAGTGCGGGCACATGAGCGGCAAGCTGCTGATCGGCGCCGACGAGATGGCCGGCAAGCTTCGGGCCGCCGTCGAGGCCCGGCGCGACCCCGACCTGCTGATCATCGCCCGCACCGACGCGGTGGCCGTGACCGGTGTGGACGACGCCATCGCCCGGGCCCGCGCGTTCGCCGAGGCCGGCGCCGACGCGCTGTTCGTGGAGGCCCCGACGTCGGAGGAGGACATCGCGCGGGTGGCGAAGGAGCTGCGCGACGTCGCCCCGCTGGTCTTCAACTGGGCCGAGGGTGGCAAGACCCCCCCGCTGTCGCTGGAGCGGATCACCGAGCTCGGGTTCGCCCTCGTCATCTACCCGATCGGCACGCTGCTGGCGGCGACCGCCGGCATCCGCGCACTGCTCGCGACGCTGAAGGCCGACGGCACCCCGACCGCGGCCATGCCGGGGCTGCCGACGTTCGGTGAGTTCACCGACCTGGTCGGCCTGCCCGAGGTACAGCGACTGGAACAGCGCTTCTCCGGGTCCTGACCCGTTCGCTCAGACCAGCGTGGTCTCGGTGACGCCGAGGCTCTGCCAGTACTCGTTGAGCGCGTTGTTGGTCTGGATGAACCAGATGAACGGCCCGACGAGGATGAACATCCCGGGGAAGAACCACAGGGCGGTGAGCGCGCTGACCGGTGGCTCCTGGCCCCGCCGCGCGTAGAGCTGTCCGACCTCGTGGCTCAGCAGGAACGGGTTGACGATGCCGACGAAGATCGCCAGCACAAGCGCGAGGACGCCGCCGAGGCCCTCGCCGGTGTGCCGCTTCATCTCCTCGTGCACCTGGTAGTAGTAGACGAAGGCCCAGATCCCGAGCGTGACGAAGAACAGCAGGATGATCATCCCGGTGGGGCGGATCCGGCCCGGCGGCCCCTGCGGCTGGGCGTACTGCGCGTAGGCGGGAGCGCCCGGCATGGGCTGCCCGGCGTAGGAGGGCTGGCCGTAGCCGTACGGCGGCGGTTGCTGGGGGTAGCCATAGGACGGCGGCTGCCCGTACTCAGGCTGCTGGGAGTACTGCGGCTGCTGGGAGTACTGCGGCTGCCCCGGGTAGTGCTGCGGTGTCGCGGGGTCCTCCGGCGTGGTCATGGACCGGCTCCCTGTCGTCGGTGCCGCCCTCTCCGGCGGCGGATGGAACGTAGGCGGGCCGATGCTCCACCCTCGGTGGGCTCCGCCGGGCCTCCCGCCGCGTCATCCGGTGGTAGACCTCGGGACCCGACCCCGTCGACGTCCGCCCAGACGCTCCCGGGTCGGCCGACCGGGACCTCCCCCAGTCGCTGGTCACGGTGGCGGGTGGCTTCTCGATCGCCGGATCGGTGCCCCTCCCCCGCGTCGACGACGTCTGGGGCGTCCACGCGCTGCCCGACGGCGCGGTGGCGCGAAGCTCGACGTCCGCAATCTGCATCCCGCGGCGCGGGGCGCGCTGATGATCGGCGAGTGCGACACCCCACGCGAGGACACCCAGATGCTGTGGTTCCTGGGTCCCTGATCCCGACGGCGTGGCGCCGCAGGGAACTCCCAGGTCGCTGCGGTTGACTGCCGGTGGCCGCACGTCGGTGCAGCTGCTGTAGCGAAAGGGGCCTCCGTGCGCATCTCACTGTTCGGCCTGATCTACCTGGCCATCGGGGTCGTCGTGGCCCTGACCAACGGCTACAACAGCGTCGCGGGGGTCTCGGAGATCCTGTCGCTGGTCATCGCGATCGTGCTGTGGCCGGCCGTGCTGTTCGGCGTCGATCTGCACCTGCCGGCGATCGCCACCTGACGCTCAGCGCCCGGTCCGCGCCGGAGTCGCGTACCGGTCGTGCCGTCTGCACCGGACGGCACGACCGGTACGACCACGTGTCCGTGGATCAGTGAGCGCCGACGCTGCGCCAGTAGGCATTGAGGGCGCCGTTCGTCTTGACGAACCAGACGATGGGGCCCACAAGGATGATCGCGCCCGGGATGACCCAGAGGCCGGTCGCACCACTGACGGGCTTGCTCTGTCCCCTGCGCTCGTACAGGCCGCCCACCTCGTGGCTCAGCAGGAACGGCGATGCGAGGCCGACGAAGATGGCCAGCACGAGACCGAGCGCTCCCCCCAGCCCTTCACCGGTGTGCTTCTTCATCTCCTCATGCGTGGCGAAGTAGTAGTAGAGCGAGTAGATGCCCAGGGTCACGATGCAGAGCAGGATCGCAACGCCCGTTCCGCGCACCTTGCCGACGGGGCCGTTGGGGCGCGCGAACTGGGCGTTCGCCGGCACACCGGGCATCGGCTGACCGCTGAAGCCGTACGGCTGGGGGGCGTACTGCTGCGGCGCTGAGTAGTTGTCTGGCGTGGACATGTGCCCGCTTCCTGATGAGGCGCCGGCGGTTCCGGCTGAGCGGAACCTAGGTGACTCGGTACGCGTCTGGCCGCACCACGGGACGGGGAGAGCCACGCGTCGTCCCCGCACTATCCGGCGGTCACTTGTGGCTCGCGCGTTACCGCCCGGTCCACTCCGGCGGACGCTTCTCCAGGTAGGCGGCGATGCCCTCGGCCCGGTCCTCGCTGAGGTAGGGATTGGGGCCGACGTCCAGGCGCAACGCCTGCCACAGCGGGAGCTCCAGGCCCTTGACCGCGGTCTCCTTCATGCGGCGCACGGAGATCGGGGCGTTCTTCGCGATCCGCTCGGCGAGCTGCAGGGCAGCGGGCAGCACGTCGGCCGGCTCGACGATGCGGTTCACCAGGCCCCAGCGTTCGGCGAACTCGCTGCTCACGTAGTCGCCGGTCAGCAGCATCTCCATGGCGATGCCCATCGGGACGCGCTTGGGCAGGACGACGGAGCCGAAGTTGGCGCCCATGCCGATCTGCGCCTCCGGCAGGCCCAGCTTGATGCCGGGTGCGGCGACGCGGATGTCGCAGGCGAGGGCGAGCTCGAACCCGCCGGCGACGGCCGCACCGTTCAGCGCGGCGATGGTCGGCACCGGCGTCTCGGTGACCACCTCGAAGACGTTGCGAGCGGGCCGGTTCATCGGCGGGCGGAAGCGCTCGCCGCGCTCGTCGGCCGCGCGGATCTCCTTGAGGTCGAACCCGGCGCAGAACGCCGGACCGTTCCCGGTGAGGACGACGGCACGGACGCCGTCCGCGACACAGGACAGGAACTGCTCGACCAGGTCGGCCTGGAGCGCCGTGGAGAGCGCGTTGCGGCGCTCGGGTCGGTCGAGGGTGAGGACGCGGATGTGTCCGCGGTCCTCGACGATCAGCCCGGACTCGAGCCGCTGCGGGTCACCCATGTGCCGATCATCGCCCACGGGTCAGCGCCGGCTGCCACGGCACCGGCACCACCGCTCCCGGCAACCTCGGCCTCTGAGTACCCACCGCACTCGGAGACCGAGCTTCGCGGCAAGGAGGACCGTGGTTACTTCTGGGCGCGGACGGCGTTGACGACGACGGTGGCACCCAGGAGTGCGGCGCCCGGAACGGCGAACCACATCGGCCAGAAGTAGACGATCTCCTGGTCGCCCACGCCGACCAGCAGCCAGACGGTCAGGTTGATCGCGACGACGATCCCCCAGATGCCCCAGAGGATCTTCAGCGCGAGCGGCAGACCCGCGAAGCCGGTGCGCACGGCGACGGGCCGGGGCGCCACGGGCGGGACCGGCCGCGGCGCGACCACCGGGACGGCCGGCGCCGCGGCGTGCACCGGGAGGTCGGTGAAGAGCTGGTCGAGGTCGCGGTAGGTGACCGCCTGGTAGGCCAGCGCCAGCCGGTTGTCGTACTCGAGGAGGTCCAGCCGGCCCTCACCCATGGCGGCCCGCAGCCGATCGGCGGCCACCTGCCGCTCGGCGTCGGAGACCCGCATCAGCTCGCGTCCCTCGCTCATCGCGCCTCCCCCCGGCTCAGGGCCACAATGGCCATTTCTGCCCCCTGGGCCCCGCTCAGTCGGGCCGCATCGTCGCACGTCGCCCGGCACTTCCGGAACCGATCGGGCCGACCCTCAGACGGGGAGCGAGGCGAGCTCCGGGCAGCGCGTGCGGTCGTGCCCTGGTCGGCGGCAGTGGGTGCACAGCCGGACGTCGCGCGGCACCGGCACCGAGTGCCGGGCCGCCACCAGGTCCTGCGGCGAGGTGGGGCGCAGTTCGTCGAAGTACGTCGACAGGCCCAGCGCGCTGGCCGCCGTCCGGAGCTGGCGGATCTGCCCGGTCGTCAGGATCGCGTCGGCGAGCGCAGCTGCCCGCAGGTGCTCGACGAGTCGGCAATGCAGGGCGTCCACCTGGGCGGCGCCGAGGCCGGCCGATGCGCCGAGGCGGGTCAGTGTCTGGGCCTCGCCGCCCAGCAGCCGGCCGTCGGCCAGCGCCTCGGTGACCGTGTCGAGGTAGCGCTGCGCGTCGACCTCGCCGGGGGCAGCGGTCGGCAGCCGGCGGCGCGTCAGGAGCGTGGCCATCCAGCCGTCCGTGCTCTCACGCTGCTCGACGGCGCGGGTCCTCGGCGGGACGTCGCCGGCGAGCTCGGGCATCGGCCGCAGTCCGCTGAGGTAGCGCAGGGGCTCGCCGTGCACCGCCAGCATCTGCGGCAGCAGAGCCGCCACCGTGCGGACGGCACCGAGCGCCACCGTCGTGTCGAGCGTGGTCCGCCCGGCATGCCGCGCCAGCGTGCGCAGCGTGTGGTCGGGGGTGCGCAGCGTTCGCCGGGCCAGCCACGACGTGCACAGCGCCGGGGTGAGCGGAAGCTGCACGCCCGCCCGGGCGAACTCGGCCTCCAGGAAGCGCTCCACGAAGGCGCCGTCGTGCATCACGACGACCGCGTCGTCCATCCGGTCGAGGATCTCACCGGCGATGTCGGCGAAGGTCGGGGCGCCGCGGACCTCGCTGTTGGAGATGCCGTGGACGAAGACGGGGCCGACGTCGCGGCCCGGGTCGACCAGGGTCGCGTACTCGTCGTGGATCCGGCCGCGGGCATCGACGCGGGCGATCGCGATCTCCACGATCCGGTCGCCGTCGGCCGAGGAGAAGCCGGTGGTGGCGACGTCGATGACCGCGAAGGGCGCGTCGACCTCGAAGCCGGGGCCGTCACCGCCGTACTGGAAGAGCGGGCCCCGCAGGCCGGGTTCGGCCACCGCTATCCGCACGTGCGACCGGCGGGGTTCGACCGGCTTCGAGCCACGCACGACAGGAGCGCG
Organism: Blastococcus sp.; assembly: GCA_025963345.1. GTDB lineage: Bacteria > Actinomycetota > Actinomycetes > Mycobacteriales > Geodermatophilaceae > Blastococcus_B. The sequence continues at coordinate 17,190 of JAOPUS010000397.1, forward strand.
CACCCCCGGCCGCGCCCCGCGCTGCGCGCTCTGGGCGTGCCGTCGCGCCGCGGCCGACCGCTGCCGTCGGCCGAGGACGACCGACACGAGCAGGCCCAGCAGCAGCACGGCACCGGCCATCGCTACGAGTGCCGTCACGAGCCCGGTCATGCGTCCTCCGTGGTCGTCTCCCGGACGATCGCACGCGGGTCGATGAACCCGCGAGACCGCCTCGCCCGTGGCATCGGCAGATGCGGCCCATCCCGGTACCGGTCAGACGCAGGAGTCACACCCGCCTCTCCCGTGGGAGTCAGGACGCGGAGCCGTGCCGCCCGACCAGGCCCCGGAGCCGGTCGAGCGCGGCCCGGACGGGCGCGTCGACCGGGCCGGAGGCGGAGTCCCCGGTCGCCGTCGGCCCGGACTCCCGCCAGGTGCCCGGCAGCGGGATCTCCAGCACGGCGCCCCGGCGGGCCAGCGGCTGCCGCAGCGGCTGAGCGAAGTCGACGCCGCCGTGCACCTCGACGGTGACGCCGTCGAGCTGCAGCCGGTCGGCCAGCTGCGCGACCACCCACTCGCCCCACGCGGTGCGGTAGGCGGCGGGCTGGTCGTCGATCTGGACCTCGTAGGGGGTGATCACCTCGTCGGGGTCGAGCAGCCCGTGCTTGGCGCTCAGCACGAACCACGGGAGCTGCGAATGGACGGCGTGCTCCCGGGCGCGGGCGAAGCCGTCGCTGCCGAACAGCCGGCCGGCCTCGTCCGGGGCGGTCGCGGTGGCTCCCGAGGAGCCGATGAGGACGACGCGGCCGGAGCGGACGACGGCGCCGTGCGACGTCCCGCCGTCCACCTCGCGATACCGCAGGTACTGCCCGCGGCCGACCCGGTTCAGCAGCGGCTCGCGGTCGGCGAACGGGTTGTGCCCGGTGTGCGTCGCGTTGGCGGTGGCGAACTGGATGTGCGCGGCGATCGAGGAGATGCCGACGTCCGGACGTCGGGCACTGACCCAGTTGATGAGCGCGGCGCGACCGAACGGCTCAGGCAGCGTCGCGGCACCGTCCGCGACCAGCTCCCAGATCGTGGGCAGGCCGGCTGTACTCATCGATGGCGCTCCTCGGCATGGGCGACGCGTTCTGCACGCTAGCGCCGCAGAGCGGCTCCGGTAACGGCCAGGACCCGAAGAGCACGCCATCGGGCGTACGGCCCGATCGGCGGTCGGCGATCTCTTCGGCACGGCTCGAGAGTCCTCACCTGCGGACCGCGGGCCGCGGCGTGGCCCCCGACGACCCCTCACCGGCCGTCGGGTCCGCGAGCGCGAGGGCCAGCACGAGCGCCGTGTGCCGCCGCGGCGCTGTGATGTCGCCGATCAGCTCCCCGATCCTCTGCAACCGGCCGTACAGCGTCTGCCGTCGCACCCGCAGCGCCTCGGACGTGTGCACCTTGGAGGAGGAATGCGCCAGGTAGACCCGCAAGGTCCGCACCAGCTCGGTGCCGTGGGACGCGTCGTGGACGGCGAGCGGGCCGAGCTCCTCGCGCACCAGTTGGCGGGCGAACTCACCGTCGCGGACGTCGGCGAGCAGCAGTTCCGCGGTCAGGGCCGCCGCCGACACCACCCTCTCGCCGCCCGCCGTCAGCGCCAGCGCGGCCCGGGCGCGGGCGATCGACCGGTCGACGTCCTCCAACCGGCCGACCACCGTCCCGGCGACGACGCGGGCGGCGCCGGCGCCTGCCCCCTCGACCGCGTGCAGCACCGCGCGGGCTGCGGTCATCGCCGCCGAACTGCGCAGGACGGCCACGACGTCATCCCCCGCGTCGGCCACGAGGGCGGTCCCCGGCGGCAGCGCTCCCACCGCCGCCCGGACGACTGCGTCGACGTCGGCCGCCTCGAGGTCGGTGACGAGCAACGCCACGTACGGCCCGTCGGCAGCGAACAGCAGCCCCAGGACGCGGGCCCGGGCCACCAGCTCCCCCGACGAGCGCCAGCGCCGCTCGGCGAGGTCGTCGAGGAGGTGCCGGCGCCGCACGCCGAGGTCGCCGCCGGCCGCCGAGCGCAGCAGCGCCAGCCCCAGCGCCTCGGCACCGTAGGTGCACGCCGCGACCACGCCGGGGTCGTCGGCCCGGGCCGGCGGCAGGACGGCGACCTGGCCCCAGTGCCGATCGAGAAGGACGACGTCCCGACGCGCCACCGGCCGGCGGCGCCGTGCCGACGAGGCCGGGTCCAGACCCGTCGCGGTGACGAGGGCACCGTCCGCCGTGGTGACGACGACCGGTGCGGAGACCATCGAGGACAGCAAGGCGGTGATCTCCTGCGGGCCGGCGCCGTCGAGGAGCGCGTCGGTGAGCACCTCACGGACGTCGCGCTCCCGCCGCGCGCCGGCCGCAGCCCGCTCCAAGATGGCCGACTGCACCTGCTCGGTGATCTCCACGAAGGGGAAGACCTCGTGGAGCACGACCAACGGCAGCGAGTGCTCGCGGCAGGCGGCGATCAGCGCCGCCGGCGCTTCCAGGAACGTCCACCCGAGCTCCAGCGCCAGCGCCGCGGCACCGTGCTCGGCCAGCGCGGCCACGTAGGCCGCTTCGCCCAAGGGGCCGCGACCGCCGATGCCCAGCCCCGTGGTGAGCAGCAGCTCCCCGCCCTTGAGCAGGTACGGGGCCTCGGCGAGCTCGCTGGTGTGCACCCAGCGCACCGGGCGGTCGAGCAGGTCGGCGCCCACCACGACCTCGGGCCCGGTCCGCTGCACGCAGTCGAGCGCCACTATCTCGGCCAGGGTGATGGTCACAGCGGGAAGCTCACCACCTCGGGTGACATAACGTCCAGTACGGGCGACAAGAACGGACCACTACGTCCATGGCGCCGATGTCTGTCGCCTCGACACCATGAGCGGCAGCGCGACCCGCACGGCCGCCCCGACGGGAGCCGGCGGCACGGCGACCGGAACCGCCCGAACACCACGAGGAGGGCCTGCGTGAAACCCGCTCCGTTCGACTACCTCACCCCGACCAGCGTCGATGAGACCCTCGCCGTCCTGCGCGAGCACGAGGACGACGCGAAGGTGCTCGCCGGCGGGCAGAGCCTGGTGCCGATGCTCAACTTCCGCCTCGCCCGGCCGGAGGTGCTCGTCGACATCAACCGCGTGGCGGGGCTCGCCGGGATCGGGGTCGAGGACGGCACGCTCCGCATCGGTGCGATGACCCGGCACCGGGCCCTGGAGACCCACCTGTCGTCCGCCGACGGCGCCTGGGCCCTGTTGCACGAGGCGGTCGGCCACGTCGGGCACGCGCACATCCGTAGCCGCGGGACCGTCGGCGGGAGCCTGGCCCATGCCGACCCTTCCGCGGAACTGCCGGCCGCGGTCAGTGCGCTGGGCGCGACGCTCGTCGTGCAGAGCGCCGACGGAACCCGGGAGGTGGCCCCGGAGGACTTCTTCGAGGGGTTCTTCACCACGTCCCTGGCCGCCGATGAGCTCCTCACCGAGATCCGTGTCCCGGCCTGGCCGGCGGGCACGCGCAGCTCCTTCCTCGAGGTCTGTCGCCGCCGAGGTGACTTCGCCCAGGTCGCAGTCGCCGCGGTGGTCACCCTGACGGACGGGCGGGTCACGCAGGCCGGGGTCGGCCTCGCCGGCGCCGCACCCGGCACCGTGCAGGCACGCAGCGTCGTCGACGGCCTGCTGGGCCGTGAGCCGGATGCGGGCACCATCGCCGAGCTCGCCGCGAACTTCGCGGCCGACCTCGACCCGCCGCCGGACAGCCACGGCCCGGCCGAGTACCGGCGGCACCTGGCCCGGCACCTGCTGGTGCGGGCGCTCACCAAGGCGACCCGACCGGCAGGCGCGACCCGGGCATCGGTGGCCTGAGGCCGCGCGCCCACCCACGACACGCATACCCACGACCACACGACGACCGAGCCGGACGACCGGCCGGACAAGGCGGGAGAACAGCGATGGACGTCGAGGAGCGCACGGTGGCCGATCAGGCCGACCTCCGGGAGCGGACGATCAGGGTGACGGTCAACGGGACGACCTACGAGCGGACGGTGTCGGTCCGGCGCTCGCTGGTCGACTTCGTCCGGGAGGACCTCGAGTTGACCGGCTCGCACGTCGGGTGCGAGCACGGGGTGTGCGGGGCCTGCACGGTCCTGATGGACGGCGAGCCGATCCGTGCCTGCCTGATGCTCGCCGTACAGGCCGACGGCGCCGAGCTGACGACGGTGGAGGGCCTGGCACCCCTGTCCGGCGAGGACCTGCACCCCGTGCAGCAGGCGTTCTGGGACCACCACGGCCTGCAGTGCGGTTTCTGCACCTCGGGCATCCTGCTGACTGCGTACGACTTCCTGCGGGACAAGCACGGTGCGACCGAGGACGAGATCCGGCACGCGATCTCGGGCAACCTGTGCCGGTGCACCGGCTACCAGGGCATCGTCCGGTCGATCCAGGCCGCCGACCAGACCTGGGAGCGCTGACATGGGCGTGAAGATGGTCGGTGCGAGCGTCAACCGCATGGAGGACCCGAGGCTGCTGCGCGGTGAGGCCGCCTACATCGACGACCTCCGCTTCCCCGGCCTGCTGCACATGGCGGTGCTGCGCAGCCCGCACGCGCACGCCCGGGTGCTGTCGGTCGACGTCAGCGCCGCCCGCGAGCTGGCGGGTGTGGTGGATGCCTTCACCGCCGCCGACCTGGGAGCCGACCCGCCGGGCATCCCGGCCTTCTATGCCCCCGACTCCTTCCGGCCGGCTCCGCAGTACCCGCTCGCCATCGACATCGTGCGGTACGTCGGCGAGGGCATCGCGGTCGTCGTCGCGGAGAGCCGGCACGTCGCCGAGGACGCCCTCGAGCTGATCGAGGTCGAGTACGAGCCGCTCGAGGCGGTGGTCGACGCCTATGCGGCGATCCAGCCCGGCGCGCCGGTCCTGCACAGCAACGCCCCGGACAACATCGCCGCGACGATGGTCTACGAGAACGGTGACATCGAGGCCGCCTTCGCCGCGGCCGACCGGGTCGTCCGCGAGCGGCTGGACATGCAGCGCTACACGGGTATCCCCATGGAGACCCGGGGCGTCGTCGCCCAGCGGGACGCCGTCACCGACGAGATGACGGTGTGGGCCTCCACCCAGTGGCCGCACACGATGCGCA
>JAOPUS010000399.1 GCA_025963345.1 Blastococcus sp.
GCTCGTCGAGGTCGGCGCCGGCGGGCGCCTGGCCGGCGCAGAACTCGACCCACTCGGCCGTGAGCAGGATGGAGCGGCGCATCTGGATCCCCTATGCGTGTCTGGTCCCGTGGCCGGAGTCCGGGCCGGGCCCATGACAGGCAGCCGGACCGGCCGGATCCCGCCGATGAGGGCGGGCGCCCCACGACGGGTCGTGGCGGCCACCGAGAGCGATCTGGAGGGAACGCCAGACGCGAGTCGGCCCGGCGTTCCCTCCAGCGTTCTGTCAGCGGCGGCCGCAGGCGGTGAGGTCCACCCGCAGCCGCTGGCCGCGGTCGACCACCACCGGCACGGTCTGGACCACCCGGCCGTTCCGCTCACAGGTCAGCGTCCAGTTCTCCACCAGCCCAGGAACGGTCGTGGCGTCGGCGTTGAACAGGGCGGCGGTCAGTGTCCAGCTCGGGGTCGCCGAGGCGAAGTTGATCACCCGCAGGACGTACGTGCCCTGCGCCGGATCCTGCAGCAGCACTCGCTCCTTCTCCGTGACGAAGTTCCCCGAGCTACCGACCTGCGTGAGCGAGCCGTCGGCGTTCTTCCGGTAGACCTCGAGGTCCAGGTCATCAGGCGTCGGCCAGTCGAGCGTGATCTCGAGCAGGTCGACGTCCTGGTCGACGGTGAACTCCTGGTCGGTGGACTGGAGCGGTGCCGTGGTCCCGGTCCAGGACTCCTCCTGCACCGGCTCCCCGGACACCGTCTCGATCTGCCTGTCCATCACCACCGGGCGGGTGGAGGGGTTGACGTGCCAGGTGTACCGGCCGTCCGGCCCGACGGTCATGGTCGTGTCGAGGCTGTCCTGGATCGAGCCGTCCCACGTCGGGGTGGCGAAGGTCTTCCGCAGCCGCAGGGTGGCCCCGGCCGGGGCCTTGCCGGTGAGCACCGAGTGCGTCGTCGGGTCGACCGCGTTCTCGAGCGCGATCAGGAACGCCTCCCGGTTGCCCTTGCCGGCGTACTGCCCCGCGCCCAGGTACTCGTCGACCACCTCGGGGAACGGCGGGTGGAACTCGTCCGGGCCGATCTCGAAGGTATAGCCGAAGCCGCCGGTGGCGTTGTAGGACCAGTCCTCCACCGAGCCGGTGGTGTCGTAGAGCTCCCACGCGTGCTGGCTGGTGTAGCCGTTCTGGGCGGCCATCTCGTCTCCGAGGGCCTTCAGCGCCGGCTCGTCGTACGGGTCGCCCAGCGGCACCCCCTCGCTGCCCGGCACCAGGTCGGGTGCGGCGCCGTTCGGCCGGAGCACCAGGTTGGAGAAGGTGTGGTTGGTGATCAGCGTGGTCACCTGCCGACCGCTGATCAGCTCGCGGATGTTCTGGGTCTCCGGCTCGGAGAACGCCGAGGCGCCCCGGTAGGTGGGGTCGGCGAACAGGTCCGAGGCGCCCGGGCCGCCCCAGTAGCCACCGTAGTTGCGGTTCAGGTCAACGCCGATCCCGTAGCCGCCCGGGCTGGTGGCGGCGAGGGCGCAGCTGCCGTCGGGGGTGTCCTGCCCGTCGACGATTCGGCAGTTCTTCCGCATGTAGGCGTTGCCGGGCGTGCCGAGGATGGTCGCGGTGCCGCCCCCGTCGGCCTCGCGCAGGTCGACCAGCCCGCCGTCGGTGCGCGACTTGTCGAAGCCGTCGACGTTCACCACCGGCACGACCACCACCCGCGACCGGTTCACCAGGTCGGTGATGCGGCTGTCGGTGCCGTAGTTCTTCACCAGGTCCACCGCGAACTCCATGGCGTGCTCCCCGGACGGCCACTCCCGCGCGTGGTGCACCCCGAGCATCAGGAAGGTGGGCAACCCGCGATCGGGCCCGCGCACGTCCTTGCCGATCTCGACGCCGTAGATCTGCTTGCCGTCCAGCGACGGGTGCGGCAGGGAGAACAGCGTGACCAGGTCGGGGTGGTCGCTCTCGAGCGCCGCCATGTCGGCGTTGTAGTCGTCCAGCGTGCGGTAGGTGTCCCGGCCCGAGGGCAGCGGCGAACTGACCGTGGTAGCCGCGTATGCCGCGTTGACCTGGTTGTTCTCGGCCTCGCGGGCCAGCAGGTCGGGGATGCGGACGTCGTAGCCCAGACCGGCCGTGGCCAGCGCGGCGACGTCGTCGAGGTTGTGCAGTACCACCTCGACGTAGTCCTGGCCGGCGTGCTCGGTGAGGTCGAGACCGAGAGTCTGCAGCAGCGCCTTGTCGGCGCTCGTCGGGGTGTCGACGGTGACCAGCTGCGGCCGGAACTCGTCGGACGTCGCCGCGGCGGGTGGGGTCACACCGGTCGCGGTGAGGCCGACCAGCACGGCCGTGGTGAGGCCGCAGAGAGCGACTCGTCTACGAATGGAGCCAAGCATCATGTGACTCTCCTGTCGGAGCAGGGGGTCCTGCGTCTGCTCCGAGAACGAGCCCGTCGCCGAGAGGTCACGCCCCCAGCCGTGCGCTCGATGCGCTCCGGTAGCTCACCGGGTCACCAGGGAGTGCCCCGCGGCGCTTCGGGCCCGCTCCTCAGCCGGTCCGCGTCACCCGCGCCGCCAGATAGGGCGCCGTCCGACTCCCCTTGGCCCGGGCCACCGTGGACGGCGGCCCCACGGCCACGATCCGGCCGCCTGCGTCGCCTCCGCCCGGCCCCAGGTCGATCACCCAGTCGGCGCTGACGACGACGTCCATCTCGTGTTCCACCACGACCACGGTGTTGCCGGCGTCCACCAGCCGGTGCAATTGGCGCAGCAGCAGCTCGACGTCGGCCGGGTGCAGTCCGGTGGTCGGCTCGTCGAGCAGGTAGAGGGCATGCCCGCGCCGGGCCCGCTGCAGTTCGGTGGCCAGCTTGATGCGTTGCGCCTCCCCGCCGGAGAGCTCGGTCGCCGGTTGGCCCAGCCGCAGGTAGCCCAGCCCGACGTCCTGCAGCATGGTCAGGCTGCGGGCCGCCACCGGGACCTCGGCCAGGAACATCACCGCCTCGTCCACGGTCAGCCCGAGCACCTCGGCGATGTTCGTCCCGTGCCACGTCACCTCCAGCGTCTCCGGGTTGTACCGGGCGCCGTGGCAGGTCGGGCAGGGAGCGTAGGTCCCGGGCAGGAACAGCAGTTCGACGGCGACGAATCCCTCGCCCTGGCAGGTCTCGCACCGTCCACCGGCAACGTTGAAGGAGAACCGGCCCGCAGTGTACCCGCGGCGGCGTGCCTCAACGGTGCCGGCGAATAGCTTGCGGACGGCGTCGAACATGCCGGTGTAGGTGGCCAGGTTGGAGCGCGGAGTCCGGCCGATCGGCTTCTGGTCCACCCGCACCAGCCGGTCGAAGGCCTCCACCCCCTCGGCCACGACCCCCACCCCGGCGGACGCCCCGCCCCCCGCGTCGTCCTCGGTGTCGTCGTCCTCGGCGGGGTGGGCACCCAGCCGCAGGGCCACGACGTCGGCCAGCACCTGGGTGACGAGCGTGGACTTGCCAGAGCCGGACACTCCGGTCACCGCGGTGAACACCCCCAGTGGCACGTCGGCGTCGACGTCCCGCAGGTTGTGCCGGGTGATCCCGCGCAGGTGCAGCCAGCCGCACGGTTGCCGCGCCGGGCGCACCGGCGGCGGCTCCTCCCCGAACAGGAACCGGCGGGTCACCGAGTCGTGCACCTCGGCCAGCCCGTCGACCGGTCCGCTGTACAGCACCCGGCCCCCGTACTGACCCGCGCCCGGGCCGACGTCGACCACCCAGTCCGCGCGGCGGACGACGTCCATGTCGTGTTCGACGACGAACAGCGAGTTGCCTGTCTTCTTCAGCCGGTCCAGGACCTCCAGCAGCGGTTCGGCGTCGGCCGGGTGCAGCCCGGCCGAGGGCTCGTCGAGCACGTAGACGACCCCGAAGAGCCCGGCGCGCAGCTGGGTGGCCAGCCGCAGCCGCTGCATCTCCCCGGGCGAGAGCGTCGTGGTGGTCCGGTCCAGGCTCAGGTAACCCAGTCCCAGTTCCTCGAGCACCAGGATGCGTTCCCGCAGGTCCCGCGCGATCCGCACCGCGACCTCGGTCGTCTCGCCCGACTCCGACGACAGCCAGGCCGCGTCCGGGTCGGTCAGTTCGGCGGTGCGCAGCAGCACCCCGGCCAACTCGGTCACCGGCAGCCGGGCGAGCTCGGCGATGGTGCGGCCGGCGAAGGTGACCGCGAGGGCTTCGGGCCGCAGCCGCGCGCCGTGGCAGACCGGGCAGTCGACGGTCTGCACGTGCCGCAGCGCCCGCTCGCGCATCGCCGGACTGGTCGAGTTGGCCAGCGTGTGCAACACGTGGCGGCGGGCGCTGGAGAACGTGCCCCGGTAGGTGTAGTCGGCCTGCACCGCAGCCCGGTCGGGGTGGATGTCGACGGTGGGCTGCTCGTCGGTGAACAGGATCCAGTCGCGCTCGGACGGGGGCAGCTCCCGCCACGGCCGGTCGATGTCGTGCCCGAGGGTGACGAGGATGTCCCGCAGGTTCTGCCCGTGCCAGGCACCCGGCCAGGCAGCCACCGCCCGGTCCCGGATGCTCAGCGAGGGGTCCGGGACGAGCGTCTCCTCGGTGGCCTGGTGGACCGAGCCCAGCCCGTGGCACTCGCGGCAGGCGCCGATCGCGGTGTTCGGGGAGAACCAGTCGGAGTCCAGGACCCCGGTCGCCCCGGGCGGGTAGGAGCCGGCGCGGGAGAACAGCAT
>JAOPUS010000407.1 GCA_025963345.1 Blastococcus sp.
CCTACCGGCGCGAGACCAACACGATGCCCAACTGGGCCGGTTCGTGCTGGTACTACCTGCGCTACCTCGACCCGGGCGACGACGAGCGCATGGTCGACCCCGAGCTGGAGAAGTACTGGCTGGGGCCGCGCGAACCGGGCGACGTCGGCGGCGTGGACCTCTACGTCGGGGGTGTCGAGCACGCCGTCCTGCACCTGCTGTACGCCCGCTTCTGGCACAAGGTGCTGCACGACCTGGGCTACGTCTCGAGCGAGGAGCCGTTCCGCCGACTGGTGAACCAGGGCTACATCTCCGCCTTCGCGTACACCGACGAGCGCGGCTTCTACGTGCCCGCCGCCGAGGTCGTGGAGAAGGACGGCCAGTTCTTCCACGAGGGCAAGCCGGTCAACCGTGAGTACGGGAAGATCGGCAAGAGCCTGAAGAACATGGTGACGCCGGACGAGATGATCGGCACCTACGGGGCCGACACCTTCCGCGTCTATGAGATGTCGACCGGGCCGCTGGAGCAGTCCCGGCCCTGGGAGACCAAGGCCGTCGTCGGCTCGCAGCGGCTGCTGCAGCGGATCTGGCGGGTCGTCATCGACGAGCAGACCGGCGCCGTGCGGGCCGCTGACGTCGAGCCCGACGAGGACACGCTGCGCGCGCTGCACCGGACGATCGCCGGCGTGCGCGACGGCCTGACCACTCTGCGGTTCAACATCGCCATCGCCCGGATCACCGAGCTGACCAACCACCTCACGTCGGCCTACGGCGCGGAGACGCCGGTGCCGCGCTCGGTGGCCGAGCCGCTGGTGCTGCTGGTCGCACCGCTGGCCCCGCACATCGCCGAGGAGATGTGGTCGCGGCTGGGCCACGACGAGTCGTCGGCCTGGCACGCGTTCCCGGTCGCCGACGAGCGCTGGCTGGTCGATGACACGGTGCAGGTCGCCGTCCAGGTCAACGGCAAGGTGCGCGCCCAGGTGAGCGTGCCGGCCGACGCCGACGCCGCGGCGCTGGAAGCAGCCGCGCGCGCCGACGAGCGGATCGCGGGCTACCTGGACGGCGCGAGCGTGCGCCGCGTCGTCGCCGTCCCGGGCCGGCTGGTCAACTTCGTCCTCGGCTGACCGGCTCCGTCAGGCGGGGCGGATCCGGATGATCTCGTGCCGCTCCGCTCCGGGGCGGGTGAGCCGCTGCCACAGCCGGGACGACACGTAGCCCAGCTGGAACCGGACCCCGTAGGCGCGGCGGAGTGCTGCCAGCGCACGGGCTCGGTCGGCGTGCCCGACGAACTCCGCTACCCCGTCGACGGCAGGCTCCTGCGTCCGGCCGCGGAAGTCGCACGGCGCGACGGTCACCCGCGGGGTGTGCCGCAGCCGCTTGACCTTGCCCGAGTCCGCGCGCGTCCAGACGACCAGCGTGTCGCCGTCCGGGGCGGCCCAGACCGGCGTGCTGACCGGCACACCGGTGCGCCGGAAGGTCGTGAGGCCGATGTAGGTGCTGTGGGGGAGCGGGGTCATCCAGCGGGGGCGGGCTCGAAGGCCAGGAGCCGCTTCATCGCGGCCTCGACCGGGCCGATCACCTCCGCGACCGTGAGGTCGCGCCCCAGTTCGGCAGACAGCGACGTCACGCCGGCGTCGGGGATGCCGCACGGCACGATCGAGCCGAACGCACTCAGGTCGGGATCGCAGTTGATCGCGAAGCCGTGCATCGTCACGCCGCGGGCCACCCGGATGCCGATGGCGGCGATCTTCCGCTCGGGCCGGAAACCCTGGCCCGGCTCGTCCGCGGCGACCCAGACTCCGCTGCGGCCCTCGACCCGTCCGGCGTCGACGCCGAAGCCGGCGCAGACCTCGATCAGCGCCTCCTCGAGCCGGCGGACGTAGGCGACGACGTCGACCGGATCGGGCAGCGCGACGATCGGATAGCCGACCAGCTGCCCCGGTCCGTGCCAGGTGATCTTCCCGCCACGGTCGACGTCGATGACCGGGGTGCCGTCCATCGGCCGTTCGTGCGGCTCGGTGCGCTTGCCGGCCGTGTAGACCGACGGGTGCTGGAGCAGCAGCATGGTGTCGGGCACCTCGCCGTCCACCCGCCGGGCGTGCAGCTCCCGCTGCATCTCCCAGGCCTGCTCGTAGGGCACCAGGCCCGCCCGCACGATCTCCAGTTCGGTCACGGCCCCAGCCTAGGCGTGGCTCATGCGAGGGCGTGGCTCATGCGAGGCGGCGCGGCTCGACGCGCGTCTCCACCGCCGTGCCGTCCGGCCCCCGCTCGACCCGGTAGGCCGCCTTGTCCGGCCGGTCGGCCACGGCCTCGACCAGGTCGGTGCCCCGGTAGACCAGGCCGACGCCGTCGTCGGTGGCGTGCCCGCCGGGCAGCGTGCCGTCGGCCACCAGCCGGTGGTAGAGCGGCCGGCGCTGCTCCTCGGAGTCGTAGTGGACGCCGTTGGACGTGGGAATCAGCCCCAGCCCGTTGGTGACCGGGCGCAGATCGGGTCCGAAGGAGTCGGTGGTGCCGCCGACGTGCCAGCACAGCGAACCGGCCGACACCCCGCCCAGCACGACGCCGGCCCGCCAGCACTCGGCGAACACGTCGTCGAGTCCGTGCACCCGCCAGACGGCCAGCAGGTTGGCCACGCTGCCACCGCCGACCCAGATCACGTCCTGGGCCAGGAGGTGCTCCCGGACGTCGGCCACCGTCGGCATCGGGAAGAGGCTGAGGTGGCTGACCTCGACGGGACTGCCGGCGAACGCGCCGTAGACGCCGGCCACGCGGGCCGCATCGTCGCCGGTGGCCGTGCCCAGATAGCACAGCCGCGGGCGAGCGGGCGCACCCGCCAGCTCGAACGCGAGGTCGAACACCGGCCCCGGGCGCCAGTCGTAGGGGCCCCGGCCGCGGGCGGCGAACCCCATGCTGGTGGCCAGGATCGTGGGTGCGGACGCAGGCATGACCCCGAACCTAGGTGGCCCCGGTGACCCTCCGCCGCCGGGGGGCGCCTGTGGACAACGCCGGCGACCGACCGCCGGACCGCCCTACGGTCTGCGGCATGTCCGCTGCCGTCCGGGCCGACCCCGGCGCCCACACCGTGCCGGTGGTGCCCGGCTACACGCTCGAGGCGCGGCTGGGGCGGGGTGGCTCCGGTGAGGTGTGGCGGGCGGTGCCGCGGCGGGGTGGCCCGCCGGTGGCCGTGAAGGTCCTGGTGGCAGGGGATCCCGAGCGCCAGGCCCGCGAGGCCGCGCTGCTCGGCGAGCTCGACCACCCGCACCTGGTCCGCCTGCTCGAGGTGGTGCACCAGCCGCAGCGGGGCGGCGCCCCGCGCGTCGCGCTGGTCCTGGAACTGCTGCCCGGCGGCAGCCTGGCCGCCCTGCTGGCGCGGCGCGGGCGGCTGCGGCCCGGCGAGGTCGTCACGGCGATCGCCCCGGTGGCGGCGGCCCTCGCCCACGCCCACGGGAACGGGGTCGTCCACGGCGACCTCTCGCCGGGGAACATCGTCTTCACCGGTGAGGGGCGTCCGGTCCTCACCGACCTGGGCGTGGCACGGGTGCTCGGCGAGACGGCCGCCGGCGAGGTCACCCCCGCCTACGTCGACCCCACCGTGGCGCGGGGAGGGGCGCCGGGGCCGGCATCGGACGTCTTCGGGGTGGCGGCCGCGGCGTTCCACGCCCTGACCGGGATCGCACCGTGGAACGCGGCCACTCCCGGCGACACGCTCACCGTGGCGGCGGACGGGCTGCTGCCCGACCTCGCCGAGCTCGCCCCGGACGCGCCCCCGGAGCTGATCGCGGTGATCGGCCGCGGTCTTGCCGCCGATCCCCACGACCGCGGGTCGGCAGCGGCCTTCGCGCTGGACCTTCGGCACGCCTGCCGGCCCGAGCCGGTGCGGCTGCCCGTGGACGGCGTGGCGGACGCCGACCTGGGGGCCACCGGCCGCGGCCCGCGCACCGAGCTCACCCACCAGGTACCGGGCCGCCGCCCGCGGCCGGCGCCGGTCATCACCGAACCGCCCGGACGCCGGGAGCTCTGGCGCGGGGCCGTCCGCGGATGGTCGGCGAGGCTGCCCACCCGTCGCCTCGCAGCGGTCGGCCTCGTCGTCGTGGCGCTCACGGGTATCGGCTGGGCCCTGCTGGGATCGACCGGTGCCGGCGCCCCGGACACACGTGCGGGGGCGGCCGTCGCCGCGGCGTCATCGGCGGTGCCCGCCCCGCAGGGGGTGGGGGACCTGCCTGGAGAACCACGGGCCGTTCCTACGACCGCCGAGGAGTGGCGCGGCGTGGTGGACGGGCTGTACCGGCGGCGCGTCGAGGCGTTCGCGACGGCGTCCCCCGAACTGCTGGAGGAGGTGTACGTGGCCGGCAGCGCGCTGCTCACGGCCGACACCGAGCTCGCGCGGGGGCTGGCGGGGGCCGGGGAGGTGCTGCGCGGGTTCGCCCCGGCGGTCGAGGAGGTGACCGCTGTCGAGCCGGACGGGGAGCGGGTGCGACTGGACCTGATCGACGGCTGGCCCGGCTACGAGGTGGTGCCCGCCGCCCGCGCCGACGGCGCGGCCCTCCGGACGGGTGCGGGACGTGCGGCGACGGGAGTGCGCATGGTGCTGGTCCGAGCTGGTGACGGGTGGCTGATCGAAAGCGCCGAACGGATCGGGTGACGCGAGGGCCTCGGGTCAACCCCGGGAGAGAGCCGCCCGGAGCGCTGAGGTCAGGTCGGTGTGCGTGAACTCGTACCCGGATGCCTGCAGGCGGACCGGGAGGGCCCGCTGCCCACCAGCGACGCTGGAGCGGCCGAACTCACCGAGCGCCAACTTCAGGGCGAAAGCAGGCACCGGGAGCACGGTCGGCCGGTGCAACTGGCGGCCCAGTTCCTTCGTGAAGTCGGCGTTCGTCACCGGGTCGGGCCCGGTGAGATTGACCGGTCCGGCGACATCGGAGGTCAGCAGGTGCCGGATCGACCCGATCACGTCGTCCAGGCTGATCCACGGCCAGTACTGCCGGCCGCTGCCCATTCGCCCTCCGAGACCGAGCCGGAACACGGTGCCCAGGACCTGCACCAGCATCGCGGACCGGTCGAGCACGAGCCCGGTCCGCAGGCGCACGACGCGGACACCCGCCGCCTCGGCGGGGGCGGTCGCCCCTTCCCACTGGGCGCACATCTGGGCCAGGAAGTCGGAGCCTGCCGGGTCCTGCTCGGTCACGGTGCGGGATCCGGTGTCGCCGTAGAAGCCGACCGCCGACGCCGACAGCAGGACCCGCGTGCGGCTCGGGTCGCCTTCTTCGGCCGCCGCCATCGCCTTGCTGATCGTCGTGGTCGCGTCCAGTCGGCTCTGGAGCAGGCGCTCCTTGTAGCCGCCGGTGAACGGGCGCGGGCGGATCGGTGTCCCGGCGAGGTTGATCACCGCGTCGACGTCGGCGAGGAGAGCGCCGTCGATCCGATGGTGCTGGGGGTCCCAGCGGTGCTCTGCGGCGGTCCTCGGCGTGCGACGCACGAGCTGGATCACCTCGTGACCATCGGCGCGCAGTGCCGGGAGCAGCGCGCCCCCGACGAGCCCGGAGGCTCCGGTGACCGCGATCTTCATGCGGTGGTGCTCCTTCTCCAGATCCCCCGGGAACGCGATCGGGGCCCCGGCACAGTGCCGGGGCCCCGATCACGGACCATCAGGCGAGGCCGAGCTCGCCGTGGAACTGACCGGCCTCGAGCCGTTCGCGGACGGTGGTGAGGAAGCGCGCGGCGTCGGCCCCGTCGACGATCCGGTGGTCGTAGGTCAGTGCCAGGTAGACCATCGACCGGACGGCGATGACCTCGCCGAGCTCCGGGTCCTGGACCACCACGGGACGCTTCACGACAGACCCCGTGCCGAGGATCGCGACCTGCGGCTGGTTGATGATCGGGGTGTCGAACAGGGCGCCCCGGCTGCCGGTGTTGGTCAGCGTGAAGGTGCCGCCGCCCAGCTCGTCCGGCGTGATCTTGTTCGTACGGGTCCGCTCCGCCAGGTCGTTGATCTTCCGGGCGATTCCGGCGAGGCTGAGGTCACCGGCGTCGTGGATGACCGGCACCAGCAGGCCACGCTCGGTGTCCACCGCGATCCCGAGGTTCTCGGTGTCGTGGTAGGTGACCGTGCCGGCTTCCTGGTCGATCGAGGAGTTCACCGACGGGTGAGCCTTCAACGCCTCGACCGCGGCCTTGGCGAAGAACGGCAGGAAGGAGAGTCTGACTCCCTCGCGGGCTTCGAAGTCCGCCTTCGCCTGCTGACGCAGGTGGGCGATCCGCGTGACGTCGGCCTCGACGACGGTGGTCAGCTGGGCGCTGACCTGCAGAGACTCGACCATGCGCCGGGCGATGACCGCGCGCAGGCGGGACATCTTCTCGGTCCGCCCGCGCACCGAGGTGTCGGGCATGGCGGCCGGCGACGGCGTCCGTGCGGCGGGCGCCTTCGCCGCTGCGGCTGAAGCAGGCGCCGGTGCCGCGGCCTGCTCGGCGGCGGCCAGCACGTCCTGCTTCCGGATCCGGCCGCCGACACCGCTGCCGGACACGGTGCTGAGGTCCACCCCGCGGTCGGCGGCCAGGCGGCGGACCAGCGGCGTCACGTAGTTGCCGCCTCCGTCGCCCCCGGCGGGTGCCTGAGCAGGGGGAGCCTGCGGCGCGGGGGCCTGGGCCGCGGGGGCGGGAGCCGCCTTGGTCGGCGCCGGCTTCTCGGCCGGCGCGGCCTGCGGTTCGGGAGCCTTCTCCGCCTCCGGCGCAGGGCCGGAGTAGTCGCTCTCGGCCGCGGCGGGTGCCGACTGCGGCTCCGTCGTGGCCGCAGGCGCGGCCGGGGCGGCGGCGGGCGCGCTGCCTCCGGTGCCGATGACGGCCAGTTCCGCGCCGACGTCGACGGTCTCGTCCTCGTTGACCGAGATGGAGAGCAGGGTGCCGCTGACCGGCGCCGGGATCTCGGTGTCGACCTTGTCGGTGGAGACCTCGAGGAGCGGCTCGTCCGCGGTCACCTGGTCGCCGACGGCCTTGAGCCAGCGGGTGACGGTGCCCTCGGTGACGCTCTCGCCCAGCGCCG
>JAOPUS010000424.1 GCA_025963345.1 Blastococcus sp.
CGCCGACCCGCAGGTCCCGCCGCTCGACCTCTGACCCGGGGGCAGAAATGGCCATATCTGCCCTCACGGCCGTCGCGGTCACGCGATGAGCTGGTCGATCGCCTTGTAGACCCGCTGTTCGGACACCGGCCGCGGCGTGCCGATGACCTGGGCGAACAGGCCCACGCGCAGCTCCTCGACCATCCAGCGGATCCGCGTCACTGGGTCGTCGGCTGCCCCGGTGCCGGGCACCTGGGCCCGCAGCTGCTCGTACTCGGTGGCGACGGCGGCCACCTGGGCCGTCCAGAGCTCGTCACGGACAGCATTGGCCGGCAGCTTCTCCAGCCGGTGCACCATGGCCTTGAGATACCGGACGACGTCCGGCAGCCGCCGCCGTCCGGTGGAGGCGACGAAGCCCCGGTGCAGGAGGCCGCCCATCTGCCGCCGCAGATCGGCGATCGCGGCCTCGGGGACCCGCCGTCCGGGCGCGGCGCCGATGGCGACCGCCACCTCGCGCGCCTGAGTCAGCACGTCCTCCACCCGGCGCACCGTGTCCGCCGTCAGGCGGGGCAGCTCGGCCTTCGCCGTCTGCACCAGGGCGGTGAACGACGCCTCGTCGCGCGGAGGGCCGCCTGCGGCGGCGATCAGCTCGTCGGCCGCAGCGTCCACGCAGTCGGCGACCAGGTCGGGGATCTCGCCGTCCGGGTTGAACTGCAGCGCCAGCCGGGTGCGCGGGGACAGCGTCTTCACGATCTGGCGCGCCGGGGAGCCGGCCACCAGGACCAGCAGCCGGCGGGCACCACGCCAGGTCAGCCGGCTCGCCTCGGCCTCGGTGGCGACGACGCGGACGCCGACGGTCTCCCCCTCGTCCACCAGCGCCGGATAGGCCGTGACCACATGGGCACCCCGCTGCACGTCGACGGCGGACGGCAGGGTGCCGAACTCCCACGACGCCAGGCCGGTCCGCTCGACGTCCGAGGCGGCCCGGGCCAGGCTCGCCCGCGCCTTCGGCGCGACCTGCGCCTTGAGCGCGGCGAGGTCCTTCCCTACGGCCAACGGTCGCTGTTGGTCGTCAAGGACCCGGAAGGTGGCCCGCAGGTGGTCGGGCACCTGCTCCGGCGCCCAGGCATCGGGCGGGATCGTCACCGCAGTGGCCCGGCGAAGCTCCCGCTCCAGCGCCGGCAGCAGCGGCTCGCCCGGACCGACGTGCGGGAGCACCTCGCGGACCCGGTCCGGGATGGGCACCAGGCCGCGGCGCAGCTGCTTGGGCAGGCTACGCAGCAGCGCCGTCACGAGCTCCTCCCGGAGGCCCGGGACGGTGAAGGCCAGCGACTCCCCGGAGGTCGCCGCCGCCACCCCGTCCAGCACGGCGAGCGGCACGTCGACGGTGACGCCGTCCTCGGCCGTCCCCGGTGCGAAGGCGTAGGACAGCGGGAGGGTCAGCCCCTGCGAGAGGTGCACCTCGTCGGGGTAGTCCTCGGCGCGCACCTGCCCGGCCGTCGCCGCGTTGGTGAGCATCTCCGGGGTGAACGTGAGCAGGTCCGGCTGCTGGCGGCGGGCGGACTTCCACCAGCGGTCGAAGTGCTGGGTCGAGACGATGTCGGCCGGGATGCGCTCGTCGTAGAGCTCGAACACCGTCTCCTCGTCGACGCGGATGTCGCGCCGGCGGGCCCGCTCCTCGAGCGCGGCGACCTGCTCGACGGCGCGCTGGTTGTCGGCCCAGAAGCGGTGATGCGTCGTCCACTCGCCTTCGACGAGCGCGTGCCGGATGAACAGCTCCCGCGAGACGGCGGGGTCGATCGAGCCGTACTGCACCCGCCGGCCGACGACGAGCGGCAGCCCGTAGAGCGTGACCCGCTCGGTCGCCACCACCGAACCGCGCTTGGCGTCCCAGCGCGGCTCGGAGTACTGCCGCTTCACCAGGTGCCCGGCGAGCCGCTCGACGGTCTCGGGATCGATGCGGGCGACGGTGCGGGCGAACAGCCGGCTGGTCTCGACCAGTTCGGCGGCCACCACCCAGCGCGGTGGCTTCTTCGCCAGGGGCGTGCCGGGGGCGATCACGAACCGGGTGTTGCGGGTTCCGAGGTACTCGCGACCCGGCCGCCCCGGCTTGCCGGTGCGGTCCTTCACCGGCTCCATCTGCAGGCCGACGTGGGAGAGCAGGCCGGCCAGCAGTGCGGCGGAGATGCCGGTCTCGTCAGGCTCCGCGGCCGGCTCGCCGACCTTCATGCCGAGCCGACGAGCGGTGCCCCGGAGCTGCCCGTGCAGGTCCTGCCACTCGCGGATGCGCAGGTAGTGCAGGAACTCCCGCTTCACCGTGCGCCGGAACTGGTTGCCGGAGAGTGCGTCCTGCTGCTCACCCAGGTAGCGCCAGAGGTTGAGGAGGGCCAGGAAGTCGGAGTTCTCGTCGGCGAACCGGGCGTGCAACTGATCGGCCGCCTGCTGGTGCTCGGTGGGACGTTCGCGGGGGTCCTGGATCGTCAGGCCCGCGGCGATGACCAGCACCTCGTCGAGCACGCCGCGGCGGTCGGCCTCGACGACCATGCGGGCCATCCGCGGGTCGAGGGGCAGCGCGGCCAGCGCGCGGCCGGTCTCGGTGAGCTTCCCGTGCTCGTCGAGGGCGTGCAGTTCCTCCAGCAGCGCGACCCCGTCGGCGACCGCGCGACGGTCCGGCGGATCGACGAACGGGAAGTCGGCGACGTCCCCCAGGTCCATGGACGCCATCTGCAGCAGCACCGAGGCGAGGTTGGTGCGCAGGATCTCCGGGTCGGTGAACTCCGGCCGGGCCTCGAAGTCGGCCTCCGTGTAGAGCCGGATCGCGATGCCGTCGGAGGTACGTCCGCAACGCCCGGACCGCTGGCGGGCCGACGCCTGGCTGACCGGCTCGATCGGCAGCCGCTGCACCTTGGTGCGATGGCTGTACCGGGAGATGCGCGCGGTCCCGGGGTCCACGACGTACCGGATGCCGGGCACGGTCAGCGACGTCTCGGCGACGTTCGTCGCCAGCACGACGCGCCGTCCCGTGTGCGCGGCGAAGACCTTGTGCTGATCGGCCGCCGACAGGCGGGAGTACAGCT
>JAOPUS010000429.1 GCA_025963345.1 Blastococcus sp.
CGCCGACCACGACGACGTGCGTGCCGGCGAACTCGGAGGCACCGCCGTAGTCGACGGCGTGCAGCTGGCGGCCGCGGTACAGCTCCTGCCCGGGGTAGCGGGGGACGAACGGACGGGTCCAGGTGCCGGTCGCGTTGACCACCGCCCGCGCCGTCCAGTCGCCGTCGCTCGTGCGCACGAGGAACCGGTCGTCGTCGGTGCGGGAGACGGCGGTGACGCGGACCGGCCGGTGGATCGGCAGGTCGAAGCGGCGCTCGTACTCGGCGAAGTAGGCGGGGACGACCTCGGCCGCCCGCAGACTCCCCGTCTCGGGTTCGAAGGGCAGACCGGGCAGGTCGTGCACGCGGTGAGTAGTGCCGACGGTGAGGGACGGCCAGCGGTGCTGCCACGCGCCGCCGGGGTTCTCGTTGCCGTCCAGGACGACGAAGCCGGTCTCTGGTTCGAAGCCCTGGCGGGCCAGTGCCCAGCCGGTGCTCAGCCCCGCCTGGCCGGCACCGATGACGACGACGTCGACCGCACGGACCTCCAGGAAACTGCTCACGCGTGCACAACGGAGCCGGTCCCTCCGGACTTCCCAGCCAATGGCCAGGCTTCCCAGCAAAAGGCCAGGGTTGCGGAGGAGGCTCGCCCGATGTTCACCAGGACGGTCGCTGGTGCGATCGGAATCGTGGCCGTGACCGTGATGATCCTTTCCGGGTGTTCCTCCTCCGGCGGTTCGTCAGGCGCCGCCAACGGTTCCACGTCTCCGCCGGCCACCGAGCAGCTCGGCGCCGGGACCGCCGTCGCGGCGTCGGCCCCTGACCACGTCATGGTGGTGGTCTTCGAGAACGAGGACGCCAAGAACATCGTGGGGGGCCCCGATGCTCCCTACCTGACGTCGCTGGCCGAGTCGGGCGCGACGTTCACCAACGCCCACGGGGAGACCCATCCCAGTCAGCCGAACTACCTTGCGCTGTTCTCGGGTTCCACCCAGGGCGTCACCGACGACTCGTGTCCGCAGACGTTCTCGGGCCCGAACCTGGCCGCCCAACTGCAGGCGGCCGGCCAGACCTTCGTCGGCTACTCCGAGGACCTGCCCATGGCCGGGTACACCGGCTGCGACGCGGGGAACTACGCCCGGAGGCACAACCCGTGGGTGAACTTCCCGGCCCTCCCCACCTCGGTCAACCAGCCCTCTTCCGCAATGCCGGCCGACTTCTCGAACCTCCCGACGGTTTCTTTTCTCGTGCCGAACGTCTGCAACGACATGCACAACTGCGGGGTGGCGGCAGGGGACGACTGGGCCCGTGCCCATCTATCCGGCTACGTGAGCTGGGCCCAGCAGCACAACAGCCTGCTGGTGGTCACCTTCGACGAGGACAACGGCTCGTCGGCCAACCACATCGCGACCTTCCTCGTGGGCCCGATGGTCACGGCCGGTGCCAGTGACCAGCAGATCGACCACTACAGCCTGCTGCGCACCCTGGAGGACATGTACGGGCTCCCCCCGCTGGGGCAGGCCGCCGACGCGGAACCGCTGAGCGGCATCTGGATCGATTAGCTGTCGTCAGGCGGCCGAGATCCCCGGGCGCAGCCGCCGCGTTCAGACAGGTGAGCATCAGGTCGACCCGGATGCCCGGGATGCCGGCCCAGTGGTGCACCTCGCCCGACAGGGGCCCGAGGGCGGATCGGCGTTCTGCCGCTGCAGGTAACGGTCGATGTCGGCGTCCAGGCTGGGCGCCGCGTTGACCAGCGTCATGGCCCGTTGGTCACGGCCGGGTCACGAAGGGCGTCGCGCTCCCCGCTCAACAGGCGTATCGGGACGACGTCGCCCTAGAGTCTGCCGAATGTGTGCTACGTCACAAGGCAGCCGTTCAGCTGGTCAGACCGCAGCGGCGTTGCGCGGAATCTCGTGACGACGTTCCCGTTGCTCCCCGGACGTCGGCCCGCGTCCGAGGACCCCTCGGAGGGCAGGGGCCGCCCGTGTTGAGCATCGACGCGCTCCACGTGACCTATGGCGGCGCGGTACAGGCAGTGCGGGGGGTCTCCATGGAGGTCCCCGACGGCAAGGTCGTCGCGGTCCTGGGCAGCAACGGGGCAGGGAAGACCACGCTGCTGCGCACGATCTCGGGGACGCTGCGCCTGCACCGCGGGAAGATCGAGTCGGGCTCGGTGCGCTTCGACGGCGCCGAGCTCGGCTCCCGCGACCCGGCCCAGACCGTGCGCATGGGACTGGTTCAGGTCCCCGAGGGGCGGCGCATCTTCGGCCGGCTGACGGTGGAGGAGAACCTGCGCGCCGGTGGCATGGGCAGCCGGGACAAGGCCGCGAAGGCGAAGGCCCAGGACCGGGTGTACGAGATGTTCCCCGTGCTCAAGGAGCGCAGCGCGCAGCGCGGCGCCCTCCTGTCCGGCGGTGAGCAGCAGATGCTGGCCATCGGCCGGGCACTGATGGCCAGCCCCAGGCTGCTCCTGCTCGACGAGCCGTCGCTGGGTCTCGCGCCGCGCATCATCGGCCAGATCGGTGACGTCATCGCCGAGATCAACCGCCAGGGCACCTCGGTGCTGTTGGTCGAGCAGAACGCCACCATGGCCCTCGGGGTCGCCGACCTGGCGTACGTGCTGGACGTCGGAGAGGTGTCGCTCTCCGGCGATGCGCGGGAGCTCGCCCGGACCGACGAAGTGCAGCGGCTCTACCTCGGCCACGACAGCGACCAGCCGCAGAAACGTTCCGCCGCCGTCTCGGGCAAGACGCTCTCCCGGTGGAAGCAGTGACCGCGGCGCCCGGCGCCGCGGAGCGCACGCGGCCCGACCTCCCGCCCGTCGAGGTCGAGCACGTCAGTGTCCGGTTCGGGGCCATCACGGCCCTGTCCGACGTCTCGTTCACGGTCGAACCCGGCACGATCCACGCCATCATCGGGCCCAATGGGGCCGGTAAGTCGACGATGTTCAACGTCCTGTCGGGCGTCTACAAGGCGGCCGAGGGGCAGGTCCGGTTCGGCGACGCCCGGCTGGACCAGATGCGGCCCTTCCAGATCGCCGGCATCGGTGTCGCGCGCGCGTTCCAGAACATCGCGCTCTCGGGCACCCAGTCGGTGGCGGAGAATCTCATGCTCGGTCGCCACCACCTGACGAAGGCCGGGTTCATTGCCGCCGGTCTGCGGCTCCCGCGGGCCACTCGCGAGGGCAAGCGGCACGGCGAACGCGTCGCCGAGATCGCCGAGTTCCTCGAGCTCGGGGACAAGCTGCACACCCCCGTCGGCGTCCTGTCCTACGGCGACCAGAAGCGGGTGGAGGTCGCGCGGGCTCTGTGCACCGAGCCGCGGCTCCTCCTGCTCGACGAGCCGGTGGCCGGCATGAACGCCGAGGAGACCAGCCGCATGGCGGAGGCGATCCTCGAGATCCGGTCGGCGCTCGGGATCTCTGTCGTCCTCGTCGAGCACGACATGGGGATGGTCATGTCCCTCGCCGACCGCGTCACGGTGCTCGACTTCGGTCGCAGGATCGCCGACGGCACACCGGCCGAGGTGCAGGCCGATCCTGAGGTCATCCGGGCCTACCTCGGCTCCGGCGACGACATCAGCCCGTCCGAGACGGCAGATGCTGCCGCGCCCGGTGACCACCCCTCCGAGACTCCCGGGATGCACTCGTGACCCAGTTCCTGTCGCTACTGCTCAACGGCATCTCGCTCGGTGCCATCTACGCGCTCATCGCGCTCGGCTTCGTGATCATCTTCAAGGCGAGCGAGGTCGTCAGCTTCACGCATGGTTCTCTGCTGCTGCTCGGTGCGTACTCCATCGCCCGACTGTCCGAGCCTCTCGGGTTCTTCCTCGGGGCCGTCGTGGGCGTCGCGATCACGGCGCTGGCCGCCCTGGCCATCGAGCGGTTGATCATCAACCGGCTGCGCGGCGCCCCGGTGATCAGCCTGGCGATCGTGACCATCGGCGTGGACATCATCCTGCTCACCGAGCTGATCCGACGGATCGGCTCCGACATCCTCAACGTTCCGCACCCGTGGGGCGGAGGCTCGTTCCGCATCGGCGATGTCGGGATCAGCCAGAACCGGCTGATCGCGACCATCGTGGCCGGCGTCCTCATCGCGCTGTTCTTCGCGGCGTTCAAGTACTCGAGCTGGGGCGTGTCCATGCGCGCCTCGGCGGAGGACGGCGAGACGGCGGCGCTCATGGGCATCCGTCTCGGCCGGGTCTCGGCCCTCGCCTGGGTCGTCGCCGGTGCGCTCGCCGGGGTCGCCGCGCTCTTCCTCGTCGGGTCACCAACGCCCGGCGTGAGCCCGACCGTCTACACCGTCGCGCTCCGGGCCTTCCCGGCCGCGATCCTCGGCGGTCTGGACTCCACCGGCGGCGCCCTGGTGGGGGGCCTGCTCATCGGGATGGCCGAGTCGTTCGCCGCCGGCTACCAGGACCAGCTCCTGTTCCTGGGTCGCGGCTTCGGCGACGTCGTGCCCTACATCGTCATGATCGCCGTCCTCCTGGTCCGGCCGTCCGGGCTCTTCGGTACCAAGGAGCTGACCCGTGTCTGAGACGACTGCCCCGCCCGCTCAGGGGCCGGCTCGCAACGTTGACCGTCCGGCCGTCGCCGCCGCCCCGCGCCGTTCCTGGCTGCGACCGCTGCTCCTCGTCGTGGCGCTGGTAGTCATGCTGGCGCTGCCGCTCTACGTGGAGGAGTTCTGGCTCCGCACCGGGTTCGCCGTCTTCGGGGCGATCGTCGGCGCGATCGGGCTGAACCTGCTCGTCGGGACGACGGGCCAGCTGTCGCTCGCGCACGCGTTCTTCCTCGCCGTCGGCGCCATCAGCTACGTCTTCGTGTCCGGTGAGTCGGGCGGGATCGGCCTGGCGGACCTGAGTGGGCTCGGGTGGCCGCCCCTGATCGGAATGATCGCGGGCGTCCTGCTCGCCGGCCTCGCGGGGCTGATCTTCAGCCCGATCGCGGCCCGGCTGCGGGGAATCTACCTGGGTGTCGCCTCGCTGGGCCTGGTGTTCATCGGCCAGCACGTGCTCAACAGCTGGACGTCGGTGACCGGCGGCTTCAACGGGCGTTCGGCACCGGAGTTCTCGCTGTTCGGCTTCACATTCGGCAATACCGATCCCGACCTGTTCGTCCTGGGTGTGCCGTTCCGGGAAGCCGAGCGGCTCTGGTACCTCGGCCTGGTCCTCGCCCTCGCCGCCTACCTGTTCGCGCGCAACCTGCTCCGCAGCCGTCCCGGCCGGGCGCTGCAGACCCTGCGGGACAGTGAGGTCGCCGCGTCGGTCATGGGCGTGAACGTCCAGGGCTACAAGGCGCGGGTCTTCCTCGTCAGCTCGATGTACGCGGGCCTGGCCGGGGTGATGTACGCGCTGTCCATCGGCAGCGTGGCACCGGAGTCCTTCGGGCTCGAGGTGTCCATCCTGTACCTCGCCATGATCGTCCTCGGCGGGCTCGGATCGGTCGGCGGAGCGGCGCTGGGCGCGCTGTTCGTCACCGCCCTGCCGCTGATCTTCCAGCGGTACGCCGACGTCGTGCCCTTGGTCGGCGGCCCGGGGGAGGGCGGGTTGGCGGCCGGCGAGGCGGCGCGTTACCTCTTCGGCCTCGCCATCATCCTCGTCGTTCTCTTCCAGCCCTCGGGTCTGGCCGGCCTCGCGGCGCGCTTCCGGCGCAAGGGCCGAGACCCCGGCGGAGTTCGGCCCACCGGTCACTCCTCCGCCGCCACCAGTAGTTCCACCTCGAACGTCCCGTCCGACCGACCAGCACAAGGGAGCACCACATGAAGCTCGGCAAGAGTTCGCGCGGCGCGGTCGCGCTGGCAGCCGTCGTGGTTGCCGCAGCGTCCGGCTGCAGCACCAAGGCTCCGGAGAGCAGTGGAGGAGGCGGCGCGGCTGCCGACGTCCAGACCGACGTCGGCATCGAGGGCACCACGATCAAGCTGGGTGTTCTCACCGACCTCACCGGCGTGTTCGCCGCGCTCGGCAAGGACATCACCAATGCCAACACGCTGTTCTGGAAGGACAACAAGGTCTGCGACACCTACGACGTGGAACTCGACGTCCAGGACACCGGCTACGTCCCCCAGCAGGGCGTCCAGCTCTACAGCGGGATGAAGGACAGCATCGTCGCGATGCAGCAGACGATCGGCTCGCCGATCAACACGGCGCTGGCACCGGAGTACGAGGCGGACTCGATCGTCAACTTCCCGTCCGCCTGGTCCAAGACGCTCACC
Source organism: Blastococcus sp. (assembly GCA_025963345.1). GTDB lineage: Bacteria > Actinomycetota > Actinomycetes > Mycobacteriales > Geodermatophilaceae > Blastococcus_B. The sequence goes on from JAOPUS010000429.1 coordinate 6,191, forward strand.
GAGATCCCCGGTACCGGCGTCGTGGGCGCCACGTACGACGTCGAGATCGCCAACGGCTATGACTACCTGTTCAAGGAGGGCCTGCTGAAGGAGGGTGACACCGTCGGTCACATCTACTTCGAGGGCGAGTACGGCGCCAACGGCCTCGCGGGCACCCAGGCCGTCGCCAAGGAGAAGAACCTCGAGGTGATCGAGGCGCAGATCAAGTCGACCGACCAGGACATGAGCGCGCAGATCACCCAGTTCAAGGCGGCCGGGGTGAACCTGATCGCGCTCACCGTCGCCCCCGGGCAGCTGGCGTCGGTCGCCACGGTGGCCGAGTCGCAGGGCCTGGACGTGCCGATCCTCGGCAGCAACCCCGTCTTCGCTCCCGGGTTGCTCCAGGGTCCGGCGGCGAACTGGCTCAAGACGCACCTCTACGTGGCGTCGCCGGTGTCGTCGTTCGACGCGAACCCTGACCTCCTCAAGAAGTACGAGGAGGCCTACCCGGACGCCACACCCAGCCTCGGCGTGGTCGTGGGCACCGGCATGAGCACGATCATGAAGCAGGTGCTCGACGCCGCCTGCGAGAACGGCGACCTGACGCGCGCAGGTGTGGTCAGTGCCTTCAACGACCTGAAGGAGGTCGACACCGGGGGCCTCGTCGTCCCGATCCGGGGCTATGAGCTCGGTAAGTCGCCGAGCCTGGAGAGCTTCATCCTCCAGCCGGCGGACGTGCCCGGCGGCGCCAAGGTCCTGGAACAGGCCTTCGAGGGCGAGTTCGCCGCGAAGATCGCCGGCTGACCTCGACGCCGGCAGGCGGGCGGCGCCTCCTCCCTTCCGGGAGGGGGCGCCGTCGTGCTGTCCGGAACCGCTACAGCTAGAGCTGACGGCGGCCGGCGACCGGCAGCAGGCGGAGGGAGAGCAGCCCGGTGAGTCCCGCGGCCGCCGCCAGCGGCACCGTGGAGGAGGTGGCCCGCGAAACGACGGCCATGACGAAGGGGACGGCGAATCCGACGTAGGCGATGGCGAGGAACAGCGCCGTCAGCGCTCCGCGGCGCGTCGGTGCGGCCAGTCGGGCGGTGAGCGTCAGGCCCGCGGCCAGGCAGAGGCCACCGCCCGACCCCAGCAGGGGGGCGGTGGCGATCAGCCACGCAACCGAGCCGGTGATCGCGAACGCGGCGGCCGTGGCGAAACCGGCCGCACCGAGCGCGGTACCGACGACCGCGGTCCACCGGCCGAGTCGGCGCTGCAGGCCGGCCACGAGCGTGCCGGCCCCGAGGGTGACGCCGGCCAGCAGGCCGGTGACCGCCACCCCGCCGTAGGGGAGGTCGACCAGCAGCGGCACCGCCGAGATGACGGACGAAGGGAAGGCGTAGACGCACACGGCGACAGGGGCGAGGACGGTCGCCATCAGCAGACCGTCGCCGGCTCTGATCAGCGGGACCGCAGGTGCGCCCGCCTCGCCGGCGTGGCGGACGGCATGGTGATCGACGGTCTCCGGCAACCGAAGTGCGAGGGTCAGCCCGACGGCGACCAGGGCCGTGTGGATGAGGTACGGCAGAACCGTGGGGGCAGGACCGAACTCACCCAGGAGGCCGCTCGTGAGCGGGCCCAGGGAGAAGCCCGCGGTCATGGCGAACGCCGCGCGCCGTCCGCCCGCTCCTTCGCCGGAGGCCAATGACAGCTCGCCTATCCACGCGCTGCCCACGCTGAAGACGACGCCGCTCACGACGCCCTGCAGGAAGCGGGCCGCGAAGAGCAGGGCGAGCGAGTCACCGGCCACGGCGAAGGCCAGCGATGCCAGCCCTGACAGGACGATGCCCGGGATCGCGACGCGGCGTCGGCCGAGGCGGTCGGACAGCTGGCCGGCGAGCAGCAGGGCAGGGACGAGTCCGGCGGCGTAGCAGCCGAACAGAGCGGTCAGAACCTCCGGCGACAGGCCCAGTCGCTGCTGGTAGACGAGGAGCAGCGGCGTCGGGACGTTGGTGCCGGCCGCGACGGTGAACAGCGCGAACACCGCCCGCTTCCAGGTCACCGCCAGACCCTATGGACCTCTGCGTCCAGTTTCTCGGCGGCGGCAGGCGCGGCAGGACCACGACAACCTGCTCCGCACCCTGGAGGACATGTACGGGCCCCCCGCTGGGGCAGGCCGCCGACGCCGAAGCCCTGAGCGGGATCTGGATCGGTCAGGGCTGAGCGCCGGCTTCCCCTGAGGAATTGAGGTACGTCAGCGTCAGGTCGACCCGGGTGTTCGGGGCGCCGGCCCAGTTGTGCACCTCGACCCGGTAACGGCCGGGCGCCGGACCGGCGTACCGCAGCTGTTCCTCGGTGAGGCTGCTGCTCCCACCCGAGGTGAGATCGGCGCTCCAGGTGCCGTCGGCGTTCTGCCGCTGCAGGTACAGGTCGATGTCGGCGTCCAGGCTGGGCACTGCGCTGACCAGCAGTGCTGCGTTGTCGAAGCCCGCCTGGACGTCGAACTCGTGGAAGGCGATCGTCACCGGCGTCCGCTGCGGAGCCCCGGCAGCCGGCGTCACGGATGCCGTCTCTCCCGTCTGCGCCGGGCCGCCCGCGGTGCCCTCGTCCAGGGAGAACGGCACGGTGTCCTCGGCGAGCGCCGGGGAGTCCACGACCGGGACCTGGAGCAGGGTCCCCCCGGGACCGGTCGCGATGGTCACCCGCGGGTCGACCGCGAACGTGGGCACCTTGTCCGGGTCGGACGTGGTGAACCGCAGCGCGAGCCGGTGACCTGCACGCAGGTCGTGTGCCATCGCGAAGCCGGGCGGCTGCATCTCCATGAGAACGCCCGGGATCACCGGCTTCGGCGTGGCGACGCCGACCCGCAGCTCGGGGTTGATCGCGAACTGGCTGATCCGCCGCCGTTCGCCGTCCGGGCTCTCGTCGTAGAGCGTGCCGATGAGGTGCACGCGCGGGGTGGTCACCGAGGCGACCAGGTCCATGGCCGGCTGACCGGCCAGCACCGTGTCCCGCGCCATCGGCTCGGTCACGAAGTCGACGCCACCGGTGCCCTGCGGGTCGTTGAAGCCGGCCGGGTCGCCGGTGAAGCTCACCGAACCCGGGGTCAGGGGCGCGGCCGCTGCCAGCGTCCCGTCGGCGGCCGGGTGCAGCGTCAGGCTGCGTGCGTTGCTCGGCGGCCACTGCGAGTCGGTGAGGACCTGGCTGCGGTCGCCGGTGCGGCCACCCTCGAACGTGCCGTCGGAGAGGAAGAGCTCCGCGGCCGGGCCGGTGGCGACGTCGCGCCGGGCGAGGTGGTTGTCGAACCAGGCGTGCAGCGCGTACGTCCACTGCATGCCGCGTCGGTTCGGGCAGCAGCCGGAGCCGTGGTCCCACTGGCCGAGCCAGATCTTGTCGCCCGCCCGGCCGGCGCGGTCGGTGAACCACTTCATGCCGGCGACGCGGGCGGCGTTGTCGTTGACGCCGTGGACCATGAAGACCGGGATGTCCGCGGCAGTGGCGCCCGCCCGCCAGTCGCGCTCGCCGTGCCAGGAGGTGTACTGCCCCGAGAGCTGCGCCTCGCCGGCGGTCAGTGAGCTGTTCGGCAGGCCGCAGCCGGTCTCCTCGGGCTTCTCGCCGACGTGCTCCCCGCCGGGCAGGTCACGCTCCAGCGCGATCTGCTCGTAGGCCTCCATCGGGCCGGCCCACTGCAGGAAGTAGGGCACGCCGGCCTGGAACTGGTGGTCGTACATCGTCGCCATGCCGGCGCTCGGGACGATCGTCTCCAGGCCTTCGGGGTTCATAGCGGCGGCGAGGGACGGCGTGGACCCGACGTAGGAGTGGCCGGTCATGCCGACCCGGCCGTTGGACCACGGCTGGGACGCCGACCACTCGACCATGTCCTTCAGGTCCTGGGCGTCCTTCGGGCCGAGGTGGTCGAGGCAGCCGTCGCTCTTGCCGGTGCCGCGCAGATCCATCATGACGACGGCGTAGCCCTTGGGCACGAAGTAGCCGGTCAGGCCGAGCGAGACGCCGTCCGCGTCGCGGGGGTCGGGGAGGATCCGCATCCCCTCCCGGTCGGACAGTGTGCCGTGGTACGGGCTGGCCTCGAAGATCACCGGCCACTGCCCGGTGAGGGGCTGGCCGTTCGCGTCCGCGGGCCGGGTGACCTCGACGTAGACCTCGGTGCCGTCGTGCATCGGCAGGTTGAGGGTCTCCTTCACCGTGGCGTACCGATCGGTGGTGAGCCCCTCGACCTGCGTGTAGTCGAAGGCGCCGGACGGTGGGGGCTGCTCGGCGACGGGGCTGCCGTGCCATCTGCCGTGGTTGCCGTCGCGCGGGGCCGCGTACGCCGGCTGGGCGAGCGTGACGGCGATGACGACGGGGAGCGCAGCCCCCAGGGCACGAGCGATGCGTCGTCTCGGTCGGGCAGTTGTGGTCATCGGAAGCCTCTCGGCGGTCATGGCCAGGTTGATCGAGTAACGAGCCACGTGCCGGGGGGTGACGGCCCAGGGACCGAGATCGGCACGCTGAGCAGGGCGACCGGGCACCCGGACGGGTCGATCGCGTCGCGGGACGGGTGACGTCCCGCCCCGACGGTCACCGCCAGTGACTGGCGGAGAGCATGCTCGCGGCCGTGACGGGATGGACGCAGCAGTTCCCCGGGCGTCCCTCCGGCATCCCTCTGGACGGCGGACCGCCGGCCGTGCGGTCGAGAGCCGGCAAGGTCTTCGCCTCGCTGGGGGCGGTCACGGCGGGCGCCGCAGTCGCCGGTGTGGGGACCTTCGGCACCTTCACCGACAGCACCACCCCGATCGACACCGGTGTCGACGACGGTCTGGTGTCGATCGACCTGAGTGGACCGACCGGCTGGGCACGGTGCCGTTCGTCTTCGAGGGCGTGCTGGACACCGATCCCGCGAGCGGCCTGCAGATGACCGTGCGCTCCTGCTCCGTTCCGTGGTCGTCGGCCTCCTCGTGCGACGGCGACGAGCGCACCGTGGTCGCGGCCGGGCCGGTGATCCGGCAGGCGCCCCTGGACCGGCCCGCGAGTCTGGCAGCAGGCGGCGCCGACCACCTGGCGCTGACGGTGTCCCTGCCCGAATCGGCCGGGAACGAGTTCGCCGGCCGCAGCAGTGCTCTGCAGTTCACCTTCACGGCCGTGCAGCGGCCGGGCGCCGCCCGCTGACGCTTCGGCAGGCGAATCCGGCCTTCCGGCACCAAGATCGGGACAACTGTCGACGGCAGGAGGCCGGGTGAACCTGGAGAAGGTGGTTTTCGGCTTCTTCGTGCTGCTCGCCGCGACGTTGAACTTCGGCTTCTTCATCGGCGACATCGACAACCCAGACCTGCACAACCCCTACGAACTGTTCGCGGCGGTCGTGGTCAGCCTCATCGCCACGGTGCTGAAGTTCGGCGACCGGACGCAGATCGGTGCGGTGCACCTGGCCACCAGCCTGGTCGCCGACCTGCAACTCATCGGTGCTGCGCTCATGTTCGGCTACGCCACGTACGTCTCCACCGCCGGCATGAACGAGGCCTGGACGGCGAGCGTCGTCTCGCTGTCGGGTGGCGCGCTGCTGGCCAACATCGTCTCGGTCGTGCTGCTCGTCGTGGAGACGGTGTCGTTCCACCGCGGGTGATCGGAGGCCGTCATGGGCAACCCCCAGCCCACCGTCCGGAGGAAGCGCTTCGGGGGAGAGCACCACGACCGGCGGGCGCGCGGGGCGTCGTTCCGCGCCGCCGCGACGTCGGCCACCCAGGCCTCGGCCACGATCTTCCAGATCCTGCGGCGGATGCGTGCCCCCCTCATCGTGCTCATCGTCATCTTCGCCGTGAGCGTGCTCGGCCTCACCCTGATCCCCGGTCAGGACGCCCAGGGCCGGCCCTGGCGCATGGGCTTCTTCGACGCCTTCTACGTCATGAGCTACACCGCCACGACGATCGGCTTCGGCGAGCTCCCGTACCCGTTCACCTACAACCAGCGGATGTGGGTGACGATCTGCATCTACCTGACGGTGATCGGCTGGGCGTACGCCATCGGATCGCTGCTCGCCCGGCTGCGGGACCGGGCCTTCCGTCAGGCGCTGTCTCTGCAGCGCTTCACCCGCACCGTGCACCGGCTGGCCGAGCCGTTCGTGCTCGTCGCCGGCTACGGACGGGCCGGTGAACTCCTGGGGCACTCGATGGATGCGCTGGGACGGCGGTTCGTCGTCCTCGACGTCTCCGCGGAGCGGATCGAGGGGCTCGAGCTCGAGTCCTACCACGCCGACGTCCCGGGTCTGGCTGCGGACGTGCGCGACCCCGGCTACCTGGGGGCCGCGGGTCTGGACCACCCGTTGTGCGAAGCGGTCGTAGCGCTCACCGACGACGACGAGGCCAACCTCGCCGTGGTCATGGCGGCCGCACTGCTGCGCCCGGACGTGCCGGTGATCGCGCGCGCCACGACGCGGACGATGGCCGAGCGCATGCGGGAGTTCGGCGAGCCGAGCGTCGTCAACCCCTTCGACCGCTTCGGCGACCACCTGCGCCTGGCCCTGCGAGCGCCGGCTGCATACCAGCTGCTGACCTGGCTGGAGAGCGGTCCGGGCGCCCCCCTTCCGCCCCGAGGCTCGCCGCCCCGCAGCGGCCGCTGGGTGGTCTGTGGCTACGGCCGGCTGGGCCGGGAGCTCACCAGGGATCTCCGCGCCGAGGGGCTCGACGTCACGGTCATCGATCCGCACCCGACGGACGCGGATGCCGACGACGTCGTCGTGGGGGACGGCTCCGAGCCGGGCGTGCTGCACAGGGCCGATCTCGGGGGCGCGATCGGCTTCGTCGCCGGTACGGACAACGACACGACCAACCTGTCGCTGGTTGCCGCCGCTCGCCGGATCAACCCGTCACTCTTCGTCGCCGCTCGGCAGAACCGGCCCGCCGGCGCGCCGCTGTTCGCGGCGATGGAGATCGACGCCCTCCTCGTGCCGACCGAGGTGATCGCCCACGAGGTCTACGCGCAGCTGTCCACGCCGTTGCTGTGGCGGTTCGTCCAAGAGCTCCCGTCCGGCGGCGACACGTTGGCGGCGGAGCTCGTCGACCGCCTGAACGCGCTCTGCGGCGAACAGTTGCAGGCGCTGTGGAAGGTCCAGCTGACGCCGCAGGAGGCGCCGGCGGCCACCGAATGGCTCGTCTCCCGCGCGGCCAGGCTCGGTGATCTCCTGCGCAACCCGGAGGACCGGGACGAGCCCCTGCACGCCGTCGTGTTGCTCGTCCTGCGCGGCAACGAGGCCATCCTCGCGCCGGACGACGACTTCGTCCTGGCGCAGGGTGACGAGCTGCTGCTCGCGGGATGGCCGGCGGCCCGACGCGCGCTCGGGATCATCCTCGAGGTCGACGCCGTCCTCGAGTACGTCGTCACGGGCCGCCGGGTGCCGTCGAGCTGGATCTGGCGGAAGCTCAGCCCGGCCGTGGGCTCGGACGCCGCGTCGTAGCGCGGATGCCATGCGCGTCGACCGGGCTTAGCCTTCTCTCGTGCCGGACGAGGACCTCCAGAGCCTGGTGCGCCGCCGCCTGTGGGAGCTGGCCCGGACGCCGGGCGAGGCGTCGCGGCTGGCGCGCTGGGTCGTTCCTCCGGAGACGATCGAGCGGATGGCGCGGATCGGCGGGAAGAGCTTCATCAGCGAGGGGCTGGCCGAGTTCCTGGCGCGTGCGCTCGGGGTGTCGGAGAACCGGGTCCGACGGGCGGCCGGACTGCCACGGGTCGACGACCCTCGCGAGGACGTCGCAACGGGCCCGCATCTGCGGCTCGTCCGGGACAAGGACGACGACTAGGCGACCTGGACCCAGAACTGCGGAGCGGCCCCGTCCAGGTGGACGGGGCCGCTCCGGTGAGGTGCGCCATCAGGGACTCGAACCCCGAACCCGCTGATTAAGAGTCAGCTGCTCTGCCAATTGAGCTAATGGCGCGTGTCGCCCGGTCTGCTGGGCAACGAGGGAGAACGATACCAGCGCCGCCGCGGCCCGGACCGGCCACCCGGCGTGACGCTCGACTCGCCCGGTTTGTCGTCCGGACGTGGACACTGGGTCTCCGGCGCACGTCAGCTGGGGTACAGCCGTACGAGGGGAGTCAGGGTCGGTGCGACGCACAGCCGCAATGATCGCCGCAGGAGCGCTCGTGTTCCTGGCCGGATGCCAGGGGAGCGACTCCGGGGGATCCAAGTCAGCGGCCGACGACGCCGCCCCGGCGCAGGTGTCCCTCGCCGTGGCCGACGGTTCGACCGACGTCTCGCCCATGGTGCCTCTCGAGATCGCCGTGACCGACGGTGACCTGGGTGACGTGAAGGTCGTCGACGCGGACGGCGCCGAGGTCGCCGGCAGCGTCGCGGACGTCGCCGAGCTGGATGGCACCTCCGTCTGGACGCCGGACGGGCAGTTGGCCTACGGCACGAGCTACACGCTCACCGCCTCGGCGGCCAACGCCGACGACAAGGAGGCCACGGCGTCCTCGACGTTCACCACGGTCAGCCCGGCCGCGGTCTCGACGCCGTCGATCGGCCCTCTCGACGGCACCACCGTCGGGGTCGGCATGCCGATCCGCGTGTACTTCGACGACCCGGTCGCCGACAAGGCCGCCGTCGAGAGCCACCTCGTCGTCACCTCGTCCACCCCGACCGACGGCGTGTGGAACTGGCTGAGCGACTCCGAGGTCCACTTCCGGCCCTCGCAGTACTGGCCGGCGAACACCGAGATCACTCTCGACGCCAACCTCTACGGCGTGGACTTCGGGAAGGGGATCTGGGGCGAGAAGAACCGTTCGGTGTCCTTCACCATCGGCGCCAAGCACGTCTCGGTCGCCGACGCCGGCACGTACACCCTCACGGTCTATGACGGCGACCAGGTCGTGCAGACCTACCCGATGAGCGCCGGCAGCGGGGACAACCCGACGCGCAACGGCGCCCATGTGGTCACCGAGTCCTACCGGAACATCACGATGGACTCGAGCACATTCGGCCTGGCCGTCGACGCCCCGGGCGGCTACCGCTCCGATGTCGAGTACGCCGTCCGCATGTCCAACAACGGCGAGTTCGTGCACGGTGCGCCCTGGTCGGTGGATCAGCAGGGCAACAGCAACGTGTCGCACGGCTGCATCAACCTCTCGACCGAGCGCGCCGCCTGGTTCTTCGACTTCTCCCGCCCGGGCGACGTCGTGGAGGTGCAGAACTCGATCGGCCCGACGCTGTCCGCAGCCGACGGCGACATCTACGACTGGGCTATTCCGTGGGACCAGTGGCAGGCGGGCAGCGCGCTGAAGTGATCGGCTGAACGACCACGCGCGGCGCCCGCAGGCGTTTCCGTCGCGCGCACGGGGGAACCCTCATCGGGAATCCGAGGAGGGGATGTCATGGACGCCTGGGTCATCGTGCTGATCGTCGTCGTGGCGGTGGTGCTGCTCGCCGTGCTGGCGCTCGCCCTGTCCAAGCGCTCGCGCGTAGCGCAGGTACGCAAGCGGGAGCAGGCGCGGCAGCACCTGCAGGAGGCTCAGGTCCGTGGGGTCCGGGCGCAGCAGGAGCAGGCGCTCGCCGAGGAGCAGGCCGCCCGCGCCCGGCGTGAACGGGCGGAGGTCGAGGAGCGGAGCGCGTTGGCCGAGCAGGAGGCCCGCGAGCGGGCTGCCCGGGCCGGCGAGGAGCAGGCGGCCGCCGACTCGCTGCGCGCGAAGGCGGAGAAGGTGGCTCCGGATCTCGCGTCCGACCGGCACCAGCAGCGGGAGCCCGGTGACACCGTCAACCCGGACCACCCCGAAGGCGGCGCCACCCGTCGCTGAGTTCCGGCCCCCCGGACGGTCTACCCCTCCGTGAGGCGCCGGACCGGGCCGAGAGGTCTCGATCCTGTCGGTCCCCGGCCCTACGGTCGCCTCACGTCGATGCGTCGACCCCCGGAGGGACCGCCATGACAGACCTGCTGGCCATCGGAACGCGCAAGGGACTGTGGCTCGCCCGCAGTGACGACGACCGCCGAACCTGGATGCTGGACGGCCCACATCTGCTGGCGCAGGAGGTCGCCGCCGTCTCGATCGACACCCGGCTTCCCACCCCTCGCGTGCTGGCCGGAATCCAGTACGGGCACTGGGGCCCGACCGTCATGTGGTCCGACGACCTCGGGACGACATGGGAGGAGACCGATCACGGCGCCATCCGCTTCCCCGAGGGCGCAGACGCCGCCCTGGCGCGGGTCTGGCAACTGCGCCCCGACACCGCCGACCGGCCCGGCGTCGTCTGGGCAGGTTGCGAGCCGCACTCGCTGTGGCGCAGCACCGACGGCGGCTGCAGCTTCGAACTCGTCCGCGGCCTCTGGGACCACCCGCACCGCAAGACCTGGGAGCCCGGCGGCGGGGGAGGGGCGGTGCACACCGTGCTGCCCGATCCGGCGTCGGACCGGGTCACGGTTGCGATGAGCACCGGCGGCGTCTACGTCAGCGAGGACGGCGGCAACGAGTGGGAGCCGCGCAACCGGGGCATCACCGCCGCCTTCATGCCCGACCCGCTGCCCGAGTACGGGCAGTGTGTGCACAAGGTCGCCGTCGACGCGAGCGGCCCCGACCGGCTCTACGCGCAGAACCACTTCGGCGTCTTCCGCAGCGACGACGCCGGCGGCTCGTGGACCTCGATCGCCGGTGGGCTGCCCGCCGACTTCGGCTTCCCGGTCGTCTCCTCTCCCAGCACTCCCGGGACGGCGTGGGTCATCCCGCTGGTGGCCGACATGCAGCGCGTGCCACCGGACGGCCGGCTGCGTGTCCAGCGGACCCGCGACGCCGGGGAGACATGGACCGAGCTGGGTGATGGCCTGCCCGATGCGTCGTGGACGGCGGTCATGCGCGACGCGTTCTGCGCAGATGCGGCCGATCCCACCGGGATCTACGTGGGCACCCGCGACGGCTGCGTCTACGCCAGCGCCGACGAGGGCGACAGCTTCACCCTGGTCGCCGACCACCTGCCCGACGTCCTCACCGTCCGGGCGGTGAAGCTCCCGTGACGCGGGGGCGGCCATGACGGTGCAGGTGCTGCTGCCCGGTGTCCTCGCCGCCCTGGCCGGGGGAGCGAAGCACCTGGACGTCGAACCGGCCGGCGGCACTCTCGCCGACCTGCTGGACGCTCTCGCCGCCGAGCATCCGCTGCTCGGCCGGCGGATCCGCGACGAGACCGGTCAGGTGCGGCGCTTCGTGAACGTCTACGTCGACGGGGACGACGTCCGCTTCGAGGGCGGGCTGGCCGCGAAGGTCCGCGACGGCGCGGAGGTGCACGTGCTGCCCTCGGTCGCCGGAGGCTGAATCGAGGCGATCCTGAACGGGCGTTGTCCCTCCGTCGGCCATTCCCGTCGTCGGAACGGCCGGTCGGGAGCGATGCTCCGGGGTCGCAGCGGCTGAGAGGCTCAGAGCGCGGCGAGGGTGGCGCAGTTCTCGCAGAGCTGCTGGTTCTCGTAGCCCTCGGGCGGCCAGGGCAGCTGCTCGTCGATCGAGACGTAGGCGCCGCAGAGTGCCTTGCGGCTCTGCCCGCTGACCCGGCCGATCGTGGCGTGCGCCGGGCCGATCTGCCGCGGCTTGAGACCTTCGGACCCGAAGGACCCGACCATCACGACCGCGTGAGCTGTTCCGTACGCGTAGACGCTGGTCATGTACGACAGAGTCCGAGCCTTGGGAGCGCCGCGCCAGCACCGCCGGAGGCGTGTTCGGCGCACCCGTCACATGCGTCTCACGCGTTGCCCGAATGTGCCCGGAAGGGCCTCTCAGGGGTGCGGGAGAGGTCGCGTCAGGCGATCAGGAGCTTGGCGACGATCTCGGTCATGATCTCGTTGGTGCCGCCGCCGATGCCGAGGTTCGTGCACCGAGCGCTGCGCACTGCGCTGCTGGCTCCAGTTCAGGTTCTTGGCGACCGTAGGGTGCCGCGGTGACCAGCGTCGCGATCATCGGCACCGGCTTCGGCGGCCTAGCGGCAGCCGTGCGGCTCAAGCAGGCCGGGATCGACGACCTCGTGCTGTTCGAGAAGAGCAGCGATGTCGGGGGAGTCTGGCGGGAGAACACCTATCCCGGCGCCGCCTGTGACGTCCCCTCGCACCTGTACTCACTGTCGTTCGCGCCCAAGACGGACTGGTCCCGGCGGTTCGCCCCGCAGGCGGAGATCCATCAGTACCTGCGCGACGTCGCCCGCGACTTCGACGTCCTGCCGCACATCCGGTTCGACACCGCAGTGCTCGCCGCCGCCTTCGACGAGGCCACCGGGCGCTGGCTGCTGACCCTGGACGGGGGAGCTGAGCACGAGGCGGACGTCCTGATCACGGCCACGGGGCAGCTCAGCCGGCCCAGCACGCCCGACGTCCCCGGCCTGGACTCCTTCCAGGGCGCGCTGTTCCACTCGGCGCACTGGGACCACGCGCACAACTTCCGCGACGAGCGGGTCGCCGTGCTGGGCACCGGCGCCAGCGCGATCCAGTTCGTGCCGGCGATCGCCCCGCAGGCCGCCCGCCTCACGGTCTTCCAGCGCTCGGCGCCCTATGTGCTGGGCAAGCCCGACCGCGCATACCGCGCCCGCGCCCTGACGGCCTTCCGCCGGATCCCCGGCCTGCTGCGGCTGAGCCGCGCGGGCAACTACTTCTCCAACGAGCTGCGCTCCCTGGGCTTCAACACCGAGCCCCGACTGCTGTTCGCCCACCGAGCCCGCTTCCGGAAGCACCTGGCCCGCGAGGTGCCGGACCCCGCGCTCCGGCAGAAGCTCACGCCCACCGACCCGATGGGCTGCAAGCGGATCCTGATGTCCAACGACTGGTACGCGGCGCTGCAACTGCCCCAGGTCGAGGTGGTCGACGAGCGGATCGCGGAGGTCCGCCCGCACTCCGTCGTGACGGCCGACGGCACCGAGCGCGGAGTCGACACGATCGTCCTCGGCACCGGCTTCGCCGCCACCGAGTTCCTCGCGCCCCTCACCATCACCGGCCGCGGCGGCCGGGACCTGCACCGGCAGTGGAAGGACGGCGCGAGCGCCTACCTGGGCATCGTCGTCCCCGGCTTCCCGAACCTGTTCGTGCTCTACGGCCCGAACACCAACCTGGGGCACAACTCGATCCTGGTCATGCTCGAAGCCCAGGTCGGGTGGGTGGTGCAGGCGGTCCGGGAGCTGCGGGACCGGCGGATCGGCTGGATGGACGTGCGCCCCGACGTCGCCGCCGCGTTCGACGGCTGGATCCAGCGGCGCCTGGCGGGCACCGTGTTCGCCACGGGGTGCCACAGCTGGTACCTCACCGAGAGCGGGCGCAACACCCAGAACTGGCCGGCCTCCACGCTCACCTTCCGCCGGCGGACGCGCCGACTGCGGCTCGAGGAGTTCGAGCTGTCGTTCCATGATCGACTCGGTGCGAAACTGTAGGGACCCCAACGTTGCGCTCAACTGATCGGACGCCCTGCCGAATAGAGCAGGATGACGACCACGCAGACCGGACCGACGACGTCCCGGCCATCCGGGTTCTGGGCCAGCGTCCCGCGCGGGGCACGTCTGGACGAGGCGAGCTTCGTCTCGCGGCACCGGATCATCTCCGCGATCCTGGCCGTCCACCCGCCGGTTCTCGCCGTCATCGGGATGGTCCGGGGCGTGAGCGGGTTCCTGCTCTGGGGTCAGCTGGCGGCGATCGTCGCCCTGCTCGTCGTGGGTCAGGTGCTCGGCAGTCAGGTGGTGCGGGCCAGCGCGGTCAGTCTCGGCCTGATGATCGGTGCGGACGTGCTCGTGCACGTCAGCGGCGGGCTCACCGACATGCACATCTGGTTCTACGCGCTGCTCGCCCTCGTGGCGCTCTACCAGATGTGGACGCCGTTCATCATTGCCGTGGGCTTCGTCGCCGTGCACCACGCCGCGATGAGCCTGTGGATGCCGGAATCGGTCTTCTCGACCCATGAGGCCCAGCACAACCCCATCCTGTTCGCGCTCCTGCACGCCGTCTTCCTGCTCGCCGAGGCGACCTTCCTGGCCTACGGGTGGAAGTTCACCGAGGAGGCCGACCGCGGCCGTCGGGCCGAGCAGCACCGGGCCGAGGAGCAGGCAGTCGCCCAGGCCGAGGCGCAGGCGGAGCTCGCCGTCGAGCGCGCACGGACGGCCGAGGAGGCGGCGGCGACGCTGGCCGGTCGCGAGGAGCGGACCGCCCTGCTCGAGCACCAGATCGCCGAACTCGTCGATGCCGGGCAGCGCCTGGACGAGAACGTCGGGACGGCGACGTCGGTCATGGCCGGGCTGCGTGAGGCGATCGCCGAGATCGCGGCCGCGGCGAGCCACGCGACGACGACGGCCAACCAGGCCAGCGCCGGCTCCCGCGAGAGCGCCGAGACCGTCGAGCGCCTCGCCGTCACCATGGCCGAGATCGACCAGATCGCCGGCAGCATCTCCTCGATCGCCGACCAGACCAACCTGCTGGCCCTCAACGCCACCATCGAGTCCGCCCGCGCCGGCGAGGCCGGTAAGGGCTTCGCCGTCGTCGCCGGTGAGGTCAAGGACCTGGCGGGGGAGACGGCCAAGGCCACCGAGCGGATCCGCCGCGTCGTCGACGCCGTCCGTGGCGACGTCGAGGCCGCCGGAGCTGCCCTGGGCAGCGTCCAGGAGGTCATCCAGGGCGTGGTCGAGGCGCAGGCGACGATCGCCGCCGCGGTGGAGGAGCAGAGCGCCTCCACGGCCCAGGCGCAGGAGGCGATCGTCGGGGCGTCCCGCGAGGCGACCCGCATGGCGGCTGACCTGCAGAGGATCGTCGCCGGCGTCTGACCACCCGGCGTGCGCGTTCCCGCTGCGGAGGACTGCGACCTGTGTCACTGTCGCCCGTTGAGGGTGGCAGCGGACCGACCATCGGGGACGGTCCGCAGCGCACGACCCAGCGGGGGACACCATGACGCCGACGCGAGCTCTCTTCGGGGTGGCGGTCGCGGCAGCCGCTGCCTACGCCGTGATCCACAGCGTGAACGACGAGGGCCCGCAGTACCTCGGTGACTTCCCGTCGATCATCGAACAGGCCCAGGCGGAGCCGCCCGCCGTCATTCCGGGCGTGACCCCAGGTCCGCCGGTGCCCGACCCGCCCCACTTCGACGCGCAGCCGGTGGTCCCGGAAACGCCGGCCGACCCGCCGCCGGGCCCGGCGGGTCCTGGACCGGTCGGTGGCGCCTCGCCTGCGCCCGGCGGCACCGGGGGCGGGGGCGGTGCTCCTCAACCGGGCATGGGGAGCCCGCTCACGAGCCCGCTGCCTCCGTTCGGGGACCTGCTCGCCGGACTGCCGTTGATCGGCACCCTGCCCGCCTTCGACCCCACGGATCTCTGCATCGTCGACGGAGTGGTCGTCGGCCTCGTGTCCTGCGATCAGATCCCGCCAGTGGTCCCGCCAGTGGTCCCGCCGGTCGAGCCGCCCGTCCGCTGACTCCGGGGCTCAGCCCGTGGGCACCGGACCGTGCCGGTACGCGATCGCCGCCACCTCCGACCGGGACCGGGCGCCGAGCTTCGCCAGGATGCTCGAGATGTGCCGCTCCACCTTCCCCGAGGCCTCGTCGAACCAGTACTGGCGGTGGTCGACGCCGTACCGACCCTGGACCTCCTTGTGGTGCACATCCATGAACAGAGGCATGTCGACTCTCCCTTCGCTCGGAGGAGTCGAACGTCGCCGACGACCGGGCAACCGCGTGAGGTGGTTCCACGTAGATCCGTGTGCGCGTCTGCTGCGGATCGGTGACAATCCCGGGAACGCATGGGGTGAGTGACGGGGCTTCGCCCGCCCGATCCGGAATGCGTCAGCGACGACCGAGGAGGTTGTCGGCGACGTTGTCCAGGTGGGTGCGCATGGCGGTCTCGGCGCCCTCGGGGTCGCGGTCGCGCAGCGCCTCGACGATCGCCGTGTGTTCGGCGTGGTAGCAGCGGCGGCGTTCCGGCGTCGATGTGCGGCGCTTGAGGCTGCCCCAGACCGGTAGCGACCGGGCGGTGTTCATGACGTCGAACATGTTCATGAGCAGGCCGTTGTGGGCGGCCTCGGCGATCGCCCGGTGCAGTGTGGCGTCCCACGCCTCGAAGGGCTCGAACTCGTCGCTGGCGCCGCCACCCTCGAGGCAGGCGGCGATCCGGTCGAGGTCGGCCTGGGTGGCGACGCGGGCGGCCAGCGCCGCCACGGGCGGCTCGATCACGAGGCGCACCTGCATGATCTCGGCCGGGCTGGTGTCGGCCGGCGCGTCGGCGCGACGCTGCGCCAGCTCACCGAGGAACGTGCCCCGCCCGACGTGGCGGACGACCAGCCCCTCCTGCTCGAGTGCGTCGAGCGCGCGGCGGACGGCGCTGCGCGGCGCGGACAGCCGGTGGACGAGGTCCCGCTCGGTGGGCAGCTTCGTCCCCGGGACGAGGGAGCCCTCCGCCGTGCCCTCGTCGAGGAGCGCACGCAGTGACTGTTCGACGTTCAACACGTCCGCAGCGTACCGC
>JAOPUS010000003.1 GCA_025963345.1 Blastococcus sp.
CGTTCTCGGCCTTGAGGTTGTTCGTGCCGTCCTTGAAGCCGAACAGGTTCCGCGGCGTCGCCTGTCCGGTGCTGGTCGAGGAGGTGCGGCCGAAGCCCAGCTGCGACCACCGGACGCTGACCACCCCCACCCCGAGCCGGACCAGGTTGCGGACCGCATGCACGGCGACCTGCGGGTCGTTGGCACAGGCCTGGATGCACAGGTCGCCGCCGCTGATGGCGGGATCGATCTGGTCTCCGGGGAACGACGGCAGCTCGACCAGTGGGCCGGGACGGCGACCGGCCAGGCCGAAGCGGTCGGTGCCGTCGGCGGTCGTGAACAGGGTGGGCCCGAACCCGATGGTCAGCGTCAGCCCGGACGCGGGCAGTCCGATCGCCTCCCCGGTGTCGTCCGGCGGGGCGTACTGCTCGCCGTCCACGGCACCCACGGGGCCGGCGTCCCGCCCTGCCGTCATGCGTCGGGCGGCGTCGGTCCACTCCTTGAGCATCTCCACCAGGTCCTCGCGACTGTCGGTGGTGACGTCGAAGGCGACGAAGTGCAGCCGGTCCTGGGCGGGGGTGACGATCCCGGCCTGGTGACGGCCGGTGAACGGGACGGCGTCGTCGGGGCCCGGGCCGGACGCCTCGGGCTGTGCGGCTGCGTGCCCGATGATCCCGCCGGTCGCGCCGGCCGCGAGCACGCCCGCCGTCCCGGCGCCCACGAGGCCGAACAGCCTCCGGCGGGAGAGCCGGGCCGGCCGCTGCGCCTCCTGCTCCTGGCGTTCGCTCATCGGGTCGTGCTCATCGACCGGCGACGACCGCAGCGACCTTGCTGACCGACTCGGTCAGCGCGGTGATGCTGTCGCTGAGGGCACGGAGCTGGGTCTGGTCCAGCTGGTCGTAGAGCACCCAGCCGTCCCCCGAACGGTGGGTGCCGAGCTCGGCCTCGGTCGCGGCGAACCGCTCGTCGATCTCGGCGACCAGGTCGGCGTCGTTGGCCTCCAGGTACGGCCGCAGGGCCTGGACGGCGGCCTTCGACCCGTCGAGGTTGCCGGCGAAGTCCCACAGATCGGTGTGCGAGTAGCGGTCCTCCTCACCGGTGATCTTGCCGGTGGCGATCTCGTCGAGCAGGGCCTTCGCGCCGTTGGCCAGCTGCAGCGGCTCGAGGGTGACCTCGTTCGACCGGGCGACGATCTCTTCGACGTTCGTGAGCAGCTGGTCGGCGTAGGGGCCCATGTCGCTGACGTCGCCGGCCGCCCACAGCGCCTTCTCGATGCGGTGGAAGCCGGTGAAGTCCTGCCCGGGCTCCTGGTCGCCCTCGCGACCGTCGATGATCGGGTCGAGGTCGCCGAAGCTCTCGGCGACCGGCTCGATCCGCTCCCAGTAGGTGCGGGCGACCGGGTAGAGCGCCTTCGCGCCGGGGATGTCGCCTGCCTTGACCGCCGTCACGAACGCGGTCGTCTGCTCCAGCAGCGCGCCCGTCTGGCTCTGCACGTAGCGCTGGTAGTCGATGCCCGCCTGGGCCAGGGACTCGTCGTCGGACAGCTCGGTCGCCTCACCGGTGACGGTCAGCGTCCGGCGGATCCCGTCGCCGATCATGCCGGGCTTGCAGACCGCCTCGTACTCACCGGCCGGGAGCTCCGCCAGCAGCTCGCGACGCAGGCCCGGGGCGATGTTCTCGACCTCGGCCATGACCCGGTCGCCCTCGCCGTAGACGTAGAACTCGGTGACCTTGCTGCCGCTGTTGGTCACCTCGAAGCGGTGGGTCCCGGCGGGGAGCTCGGTGGTGCCGACGTCGCAGGCGTCGTCGGTGGCGGCGACCGTGACGGATGGGGCCTCGGTGCCGCCTCCGCCGTCCTTCGATGCGCAGGCGGCGGTGGTCAGTGCGGCGAGCGCGACCGCGGTGAGCAGAGCGGGACGGCGGTCACGCAGGGACATGCTGGGGGGTCTCCGGGTTCGGGGAGGTGCCCGGGGCCACGGTGGCCGGGGACGTGGCGGTCCGGGACGGGGTGGCCGGGCGGCGGGACGGCCACAGGAAGACGGCCAGGACCGGGACCAGGTAGGCCACGTAGGCGATCGTCTCCAGCACGGTGGGTGCCCCGGTGATGTTGAACATCCCGGAGATGGCCGCCCCGTACCAGCTGGTGGGGTCCAGGACGCCGGTGATGTCGAAGGCGACGGTGTGCAGGCCGGGCAGGACGCCGGCCTCCTGGAAGTCGTGGATGCCGTACTTGAAGATCCCGGCCGCGACGAAGACGAGCAGGACGCCGCTGACGGTGAAGAACGTCGACAGGTTGACCCGGATCGCCCCGGCGTAGAGCCCGAAGCCGATCAGCACGGAGGTCACGATCCCCGCCGAGATGGCCAGCAGCGGGGTCACCGTGGAGGTCGCGCCCTGTGCGGCCGTGTAGAAGAGCAGCGCCGTCTCCAGGCCCTCGCGGATCACCGAGACGAAGGCGATGCCGGCGATCGCGAGGGCACCCCCGCCGATCGCCGACTCGAGCTTGCCGTGCAGCTCGCCCTTGAGACGGCGCGCGGTCCGCCGCATCCAGAAGATCATCCAGGTCACGAGGACGACGGCGATGACAGACGTGACGGCGTCGAACAGCTCCCGGGACCGGGAGTCGGCCAGCAGCGTCGTCTCGGTGTAGGTCAGCAGGCCGCCGAACAGCACCGAGAGCGCGATGGCGGCCGCGACGCCCGCCCACAGGGGGAGCAGCTCCCGGCGCCGGTCGGACTTCACCAGGTAGGCGATGAGGATGCTGACGACCAGCGTGACCTCGAGACCCTCGCGAAGCCCGATGAGGTAGCTGGCGAGGAATGCCTGACCCATGGCGGACCCGATCTTCGACGAGGACGGCGACCCCGTCGGAGGACGAAGGGCAGCCTCACCTTATCCCCCGGGCGGAGTGACGTGACACGGGACCGTTGCGCCGGGACGTTGCACCGCCGTTGCACGGGCCGTCCGTCCCGGCCGTCCCGCGGTTGCGGTTTCACCCCCTCGCCTGTGACGGTGGCCATATCCACCGTGCTCAACGCCGAGACAGCAGGAGACCGCCATGGCCGACGCCCCCGACATGACCGAAGTACTGGCCGACGCGCCCACGAACTGGGGCAAGTGGGGAGCGGACGACGAAGTCGGCGCGCTCAACTACCTGACCGCGGACGAGGTCATGCGCGGCGTCCGGCACATCCAGAAGGGCGAGGTCTTCACGCTGCAGCGGTTGATCGGCGACCCGAAGGGCGACCCGGTGTGGCCCGGACGCACGCCGGCCGAACGGACCCAGATCCTCGACGAGTCCAACTGGGACTCCGACGGCGCCCCGCAGTTCCCCGGCGGCCTGCACTACGCCGACGACAAGATCAACGCCTTCCTCCAGGGCTCGACGCAGTACGACGCGCTCGGCCACCTCTGGTACGACGGGAAGATCTGGAACGGCTACGACGCCCGCACCACGGTGGGCGGCCTGTCCAAGGCCAGCGTCGTGCCGATCGCCGAGCGCGGCGTGGTCGGCCGCGGGATCCTGCTCGACATCGCCCGCTGGCGTGGGAAGAACACCCTCGACAAGGGCGAGACCTTCACCCACGAGGACCTCATGGCCTGCGCCGAGGCCCAGGGCACGAAGATCGAGAAGCGCGACATCCTGATCATCCGGACGAACTTCCTGCAGCTCTTCCACGACCAGGGCGATGCGTTCTACGAGGGGTTCAACGAGCCGGGCCTCGTGTACAGCCCGGAACTGGTCCAGTGGTTCCAGGACATGGAGATCCCGAACCTCGCGACCGACACCATCGCCAACGAGGTCACCTACGACCCCAACAACGGTGTCGCGCTGCCGTTGCACTGCGCGCTGATGCGCAACCTCGGCGTGACGCTCACCGAGATCTGCGACCTGGAGAAGCTCGCCGCCCACTGCGCGGAGGACGGTCAGTACACGTTCTTCTACGCCGCGGCGCCCCTCAAGGTGAGCCTCGCTGCCGGTTCCCCCGTGAACCCGATGGTCATCAAGTGACGTCGCGGGCATGAGTACCTACACCGACCGGCCGTGGCTGGCCCTCTACGAAGAGGGCCAGCCGACCGACTACGAGATCGAGTTCGACAACGCGCTCGACATGTTCCGCGCCGGGGTCGCGCGGGATCCCGGCGGCGACGCCCTGAAGTACTTCGACGGGAGCATCACCCGCCAGGAGCTCGACGAGCGGAGCGACGCGTTGGCCGCCGGACTGCAGGCGTTCGGCTTCTCCCCCGGCGACCGCCTCGCGGTGTACCTGCAGAACGTGCCCCAGTTCGTCATCGCGATGGTGGCGACCTGGAAGGCCGGCGGCGTCATGGTCTCGATCAACCCGATGAGCCGGAAGCGGGAGCTGTCCTACCTGCTGAAGGACTCGGGTGCGACGGTGCTGGTCTCGTTGGAGGCGCTCTACGACGAGGTCGCGCGGGAGGTCGTGCCCGACACCGACGTGCGCCTCGTCCTCACCACCAGCGAGCTGGAGTTCCAGACCCGCAACGACGAGCGGCTCTTCGCCGGGATGAGCCGACAGCGGCACGAGGGCACGACGGACTTCCTGGAGTTCATCGAGGAGCACCGCGGGCAGGTACCGCCGCCGGTCGAGCTGAAGCCGGACGACGTCGCCTTCCTGACCTACACCTCGGGGACGACCGGCGTGCCCAAGGGCGCGATGAACACCCACCGGAACGTGGTGTTCACCGCGCAGGTCTACCGGG
>JAOPUS010000009.1 GCA_025963345.1 Blastococcus sp.
GCAGCGCGCGCACCGCCCGGAACAGTGCCCCGGACGTGGCGACCACGCCCCGCCGGCTCTCGGGCAGGGCGAACCGCGCGGACGACGAGGCGACGACGAGGTCGCAGGCCAGCACGATCTCGAACCCCCCTCCGAACGCCGGGCCCTCCACCGCGGCGATCAGCGGCTTCACCCGGCGTCGACGGATGACCCCGTACTCACCGCCGCGCTCGGTGACCGCCCCGGCGCCGTCCTTGAGGTCGGTACCGGCGCAGAAGACCGTCGTCGTCCCGGTGAGCACGCCGGCCCAGAGGCCGGGGTCGTCGTCGAGACGATCGAGGGCCGCCGAGATGCCGAGGGCGGTGCCGACGTCGATCGCGTTCCGCTTCTCCTCGCGCTCGATGCGCACGAGGAGGACGCGGCCGCGCTGCTCTTCGACGACGGCCACCGGCGCACACTAACCGCCGGCGGTCGGGCGGACACCCCTCACCGGCGAGCTACCCCGTGGGGTCGTCGCCGTGCTCCACTGCGGTGCCGCCCGACGACCACGCGCCGATCGCTTCCGAGGAGCAGACGATGACCGGACAGGACCCGTCCACGATCGACGGCGAGTTCGCCCTCCTCCGCGAGAACGCCGACGAGGTAGGGGTGCCGGGAGACGCGCTGCCGACAGTCCGGCGGACGACCACGACGACGGCCTCCGGCCGGGTGAGCGCTCTGCGCTGGGGCGAGGGGCCGCCTCGGGTGGTGTTCCTCCATGGCGGCGGCCAGAACGCCCACACCTGGGACACCGTCGTCCTGGGCCTCGGGCTGCCGGCCCTCGCCGTCGACCTCCCCGGGCACGGGCACTCGGACTGGCGCGAGGACCGGGACTACTCCCCCGGCACCAACGCCGCCACCGTCGCAGCCGCGCTGGCAGCGGAGTCCGTGTCCGGCCTCCCCGTCGTCGGCATGTCGCTGGGCGGCCTGACCGCGATCGCGCTGGCGGCGCACTTCCCTGGCACGGCGTCACGGCTGGTGGTCGTCGACGTGACTCCCTCGGTGCTCGCCCGGGTCGAGGGCATGACCGACGCCCAGCGGGGCACGACCGCCCTCGTCGGCGGGCCGGACACCTTCGACGATCTCGAGACCATGGTCGCCGCTGCCACCGCAACAGCCCCCCAGCGGTCGCCGGCGTCAGTGCGTCGCGGCGTCGTGCACAACTCGCGGCAACTGCCCGACGGCCGATGGGCCTGGCGCTACGACCGGCCCCGGGCGATGGCGCCGGACTCCTTCGCCCGGCTGTGGGACGACGTGGCCGCGACACCGGTACCCATGACCCTCATCCGCGGCGGGGAGTCCGCCTTCGTCGGCGACGAGGACGTGGCGGAGTTCCGCCGTCGCCGGCCGGGCCTGACCGTGGAGGTGGTCGACGGCGCCGGCCACTCGGTCCAGTCCGACCGCCCGCGTGAGCTCACCGCGCTGCTCCGGACGGCGCTGGCTCCCGGCTGACCGGCCGGTCAGCGGACACCCCAGACGCTCTCGGCATCCTCGTGCCCGACCAGGCGTAGCTCGTCCTCCGTCACGGGCAGCGCCCGCAGTGCGGCCTCGTACTCGACCCGGGCGAGGATCGGTAGGTGGTGCCGAACATGACCCGGTCGGCGCCGATCAGGGATCAGGTCCACCAGCTCGCCGGGGTCGGGGTCGCCCATGGCCGGTCCGCCGAGACGCATCGCGGTGTCGGTGTGGACGTTGCCGTAGGCGGCGTTGAGGTGGGCGATCTCCGCCTGGACGGCCTGGCCCAGATGCGCGAGCTGCACGGTGACGTCCGGATAGCTCCGCAGCACCTCCTCGAAGTACTCGGGACGGACGAGCAGCGTGTGGCCATGGTCCGTGCTGCCGGACTCCGACAGGACAGGCACACCGTGCTGGCGCGCCGGCTTCCGGACGATGTCCATGCGATCGTCGTCGGGCCGAAGGCCGATGGAGGTCGGCCCTCCACGGCGACGATGCGGGTGAGGTTGTCGTGCGCTGCCCGTGCTGCCCAGGCGCTGAGGTCACGCCACCGGGCGACGACCTGGGCGCCGGCTTCGTCACGGTCGCGGCCGGCCGCGACAGCCGCGTTCACGATGTCCATGCCGGGATCAGCTCGTCGACCGTTCACTGCAATGGTCCCGGCGGCCCGACGGGAAGGGCGTCCAGGAATTCCTGGGTCTCATCGGGTGACGGCTGCGTGTGGGTGTGGGCGTCGATGAGCGGCTGCAGGGATCGTCTCCTCGTCGACGTCCTCGATGAACGCGAGTGCCGGGTATGAGCCGGGACGACCGGTCGGGGCCACCCGCGAGCGCGCAGATCGAGCGGAAGAGGTCAGGCCGTCTCGGTCTCCACGGAGCAGGCGAAGAGGAAGGCCGGCGGCACGTTCATCACCGAGATCCGGCGGCGGACCGACGGGAAGAGCCGGCGCAGCTCCGACTGGATCAGCGGCGAGTACTGGATGACCAGCGCGACCCCGCGGGGCGCCAGCGCCCGCGGCAGCGACTCCAGGATGCGCTTCCGCAGGCCGGGCTCGAGCGACGTGAACGGCAGCGCGCAGACCAGGACGTCGGCCTGCTCGCCGTCCAGGTGCTCCTGCAGGTTCTCCGCCGAGTCGCACACGACCTGCAGGCGCGGGTCGTCGTAACGATCCTCGAGCAGCCGGGCCAGCCCGGGGTCGATCTCGAGCGCGACGAGGCGCGCGTCCGGCCGCATCCGCGCCAGGACCTCGCCGGTCTGGACGCCGGTGCCCGCGCCGAGCTCGACCACCAGGCCGGCGCCGGGCACGTCGCCGAGGTCGAGCATGTCCCTGACCGCCGCCCGGGACGTCGGCAGGATCGCCCCGACCTGACGCGGATTGGCGGCGAAGGCGCGCAGGAAGCGCAGCCGATCGCCGAGTTGCTGGTTCATGCAGCCTCCGGGGGCCCGTGGAGCGGCCGCTGCCCGGCCCTCGGCGTGCACGATGACACGACTCCCCGCCGGGGTGCGAATGCGGGCGCACCCGGCTCCGGTGGAGGACCCCATGGGATGAGGATCGGGCCGCGGTCGGCACGCCGGACATGGCGGGATGGCCAAGATCGTGTTCGACAGCGTAGGGTTCATCCCGGTCGCTGTTGTGCCTCTGCCTCGTTCTTGAACGTCCGCAGTCGTCTCTGCCTGACGTTCCTCTCGGTCCTGCCGGTCGGTGCGGCGGCCCGGAGACCGGCATCTG
>JAOPUS010000013.1 GCA_025963345.1 Blastococcus sp.
GGCTGCGGGCGGTCAGCCGGGCCGGCCGGCTGGCCAGCTGGCGGGGCGAGCGGGGCGCGCGGACCGAGATCGACTGAAAGAGGACCACGCTTCCCCCCACGCCTCGCAGGCTCGGCGCGGGCCCCTGAAGCGTGGCCGCTCCAGCGCGTCACCACGGGCCGTGGCATCGTCAATGCGACGACGCCGTCCACGGGTGGGAGCGCCATGCGGTTCCTCTTCCGGCCACCCGCCGCCAATGCGACGGGCCTGCTGAGCCTGCCCTGGGACCAGCCGCTCGAGAAGTGGGACCCGGCGCTGTTGCTCGAGGTCCCGCAGCGGGGCATCTCGCGGCACGTGGTCCGCTTCGTCGCCAACGGCGGGCACGTCTTCGCACTGAAGGAGATCAACGAGCGGCTGGCCCGGCACGAGTACGCCCTGCTCGGCGAGTTCGAGGAGGAGGGCCTGCCCACCGTCTCGGTGCTCGGCATCTGCGTCGACCGGCCCGGCGACCAGGAGGCGATCCTGGTCACCCGCTACCTGGAGTACTCGATGTCCTACCGCTGGCTGTTCTCCAGCCCGCGGGGGGAGCACTCGGCGGAGCAGTTGCTGGACACGCTCGTCGAGCTCCTGGTGCGGCTGCACCTGGCCGGCGTCTTCTGGGGTGACTGCTCGCTGTCGAACACCTTGTTCCGACCCGACGCCGGGGCCCTGACCGCCTACCTGGTGGACGCCGAGACCGTCGAGCGCTACCCGACCCTGTCGCCCGGGCAGCGGGCCTACGACGTCGACCTGGCCCGTGAGCGGATGGGGGCGGAGATGCTCGACCTGCGATGCGGTGGGCTGTTGCCGGACGACATCGATCCGATCGAGATCGCCGACAGCCTGCCGCGGCGCTACGAGGCGCTGTGGGAGGAGGTGACGCACGAAGAGGTCTTCGGGGTCGAGGAACAGCAGTACCGGATGACCGAGCGCCTCCAGCGGCTCAACGACCTGGGGTTCGACGTCGACGAGGTCGAGCTGATCACCTCCCCGAAGGGGGCCAGGCTGCGCGTGCGCACCCGCGTGGCCGAGCCCGGTCAGCACCGGCGTGAGGTGTTCCGGCTGACCGGGCTGGAGGTGCAGGAGCGGCAGGCCCGCCGGCTGCTCAACGACATCCGGGCGTTCCGGGCCTGGCTGGAGCAGAAGTCCGGTGGGCCGGTGCCGGAGAGCTTCGTCGCCCACCGCTGGCTCAGCGAGGTCTACCAGCCGGTCGTGGACGCGATCCCGCCGGACCTGGCCGGCCGGCTGGCGCCGGCAGAGGTCTTCCACGAGGTCCTCGAGCACCGGTGGTTCCTCTCCGAGCAGGCGCACCGCGACGTCGGGACGGCGGAGGCGGCGGAGTCCTACTTCGCCACCGTGCTACCGAAGACGCCCAAGGAGGTCACCACGCCGTCGATGATGACGGGACTCGTAGGGGACGACTGACGCCGTCCGCGAGCGGCGGGGGTCTCGGTCCGATGCCGATTTGAGACCCCGCGCCGGTTCGAATTGACACCCCCTATGACCTGCACCACTCTCCGGGGACAGCGGTGACCGACCGTCGCCGGGCACGCCAACGGAGGCGATGACTGATGCCGAACGCTGCCGGCCACGAGCGACCCGGACGCGGATCGCCCACCGGCCCCCGGAGCGGGCGCGGGTCCCGCCGTCGAGCCGTCGCGGGCGCCGCGGCCCTGCTCGTCGCGGCCGGGACCCTCGCCGCCTGCGGGAGCGGTGGCGGCGGGGCGACGACCCTGACCTGGTACATCAACCCCGACTCCGGCGGGCAGGCGGAGATCGCCAGCCGGTGCACGGATGCGGCCAATGGCGCGTACACCATCCAGACCGCTCAGCTGCCGCGCGAGTCCTCCCAGCAGCGCGAACAGCTGATCCGTCGCCTGGCGGCCCAGGACTCCTCGATCGACATCATGAGCCTGGACCCGCCCTACATCCCCGAGTTCGCCCAGGCGGGCTTCCTGGCACCCATCCCGGACGACGTCGCCGGAAGGGTCACCCAGGACGTCGTCCAGAGCGCCATCGACGGGTCGACCTGGGACGGCAAGCTGGTCGCCGTCCCGTTCTGGGCCAACACGCAGCTGCTGTGGTTCAAGAAGTCCGTGGCCGAGAAGGCCGGCCTGGACATGGAGCAGCCGGTCACCTGGGAGCAGCTCATCAAGGCCGCCGAGGCCCAGAAGACCAATATCGCCGCCCAGGGCATCCGCGCCGAGGCGCTGACCGTCTGGGTCAACGCGCTCATCGAGTCCGCCGGTGGCCACATCATCGAGAAGACCGCGGACAAGCCCGAGGACATCCAGCTCGGCCTGACCTCGCCGGCCGCGGTGCAGGCCGCCACGGTGATGCACGACCTCGCCGCCAGCGGCGTCGGCGGCCCGGCCTTCACCACATCGGGAGAGGACGCGAACGTCACGGACTTCGAGAAGGGGTCCGCCTCCTTCATGGTCAACTGGCCGTTCGTCTGGGGCCGGGCCCTCAGCGCGGTCAAGGCCGGCACCCTGGCCCAGTCGGTCCCCGACGACTACGGGTGGACGCTCTACCCCCGGGTGGACGCGGACAAGCCCAGCGCACCGCCCTACGGCGGGATCAACCTGGGCATCGGGGCCTTCAGCACCAACGTCGACGGAGCGTTCCAGGCCGCGGAGTGCATCGTCTCGGAGCAGAACCAGGCCTACTACTTCACGACCAACGGCAATCCGGCGGCCAAGGCGTCGGTGTACGACGACCCCGAGGTGATCAAGGTGTTCCCGCAGGCCCCGGTCATCCGGGAGTCCCTGGAGATGGCCAAGCCCCGGCCGCAGACGGTCTATTACAGCGAGGTCTCCGGAGCGCTGCAGCGCGAGTACCACCCGGCGACCGCGATCGACCCGGAGCAGACCGGGAAGAAAGCCAACGACCTGATCAGTTCCGTCCTGTCAGGAGACCAGCTGCTGTGAGCACCACGACGCTTCCCCCGACCGAGAAGACCCAGCCCGTCTCGGCACCGCCCGGCGGGCTCAGCGACCGGTCGAAGGCCGAGCGAAGGCTGGGCTGGAGACTGGCCGGCCCGGCCTTCGTGGTGATGCTGGCGGTCACCGCGTACCCGATCCTGCAGGCGGTCTACGAGTCGCTCTTCTCCTACCGGCTCACCGACCCGGCCAACCGCACGTTCACGGGACTGACGAACTACTGGGTCATCCTCACCGACTCGCTGTGGTGGCAGTCGATCCTGGTCACGGTGTTCATCACGGTGGTGACCGTGAGCGTGGAGCTGGTCCTCGGCTTCGCGCTCGCCCTGGTGATGGCCAAGGCGCTGGCCGCGATCCGCCCGGTCGTCCGGGCGGCGATCCTCATCCCGTACGCGGTCATCACGGTGGTGTCGGCCTTCGCCTGGCAGTTCGCCTTCGACATCAACACCGGGTTCGTCAACTCGTGGTTCGCCTGGCTCCCCGGCGTCGGAACGGACACCGACTGGTTCGGCGACAAATGGACGTCGCTGCTGGTGATCTGCCTGGCGGAGATCTGGAAGACGACCCCGTTCATCTCGCTGCTGCTGCTCGCCGGCCTGGCCCAGGTGCCGGAGGTGCTGCAGGAGGCCGCGCAGGTCGACGGCGCCACCTGGTGGCAGCGCATGTGGCGGGTGACGATCCCCAACATGAAGGCCGCGATCATGGTCGCGCTGCTGTTCCGCAGCCTGGACGCCTTCCGGGTCTTCGACAGCATCTTCATCATGACCGGCGGCGCCAACGGCACCGAGTCGGTGTCGTTCCTCGCCTACCGGCAGACCATCGCCCGGCTGGAGATCGGCCTCGGCTCTGCGGTGTCGGTGCTGTTGTTCCTCCTGGTCGTGGCGATCGCCATCGGCTTCATCAAGGGCTTCAAGGTCGACCTGTCCCAGGCGCGGGGGGAGTAGCAGATGTCCACACGCAAGAAGGCCTGGTGGATCGTCGGCGGGATCATCATCGTGATCTACGCGCTGTTCCCGATCGCGTGGATCGTCTCGATCTCGCTCAAGGCGCCGTCGGACATCGCCAACGGCCAGTTCGCGCCGACGAACGTGTCCTGGGACAACTACCAGACCATTCTCACCGGCAGTGCGAGTGACCTCTTCCTGCCGGCGCTCCGGAACTCCTTCGGCATCTGTCTGATCGCCACCGGCATCTCCTGCCTGCTGGCGATGTTCGCCGCCTACGCGATCGCGCGGCTGGACTTCCCCGGCAAGAAGGTGATCCTGTCGACCGCGCTGGCGGTGGCGATCTTCCCTGTCATCTCGATCGTCACCCCGCTGTTCAACGTGTGGCGGCAGATCGGGTTGTACGACACCTGGGCGGGGCTGATCATCCCGTACCTGTCGCTCACGCTGCCCATCTCGATCTGGACGATGTCGGCGTTCTTCCGGGAGATCCCGTGGGAGATGGAGCAGGCCGCGCAGGTCGACGGTGCGACGACCTGGCAGGCGTTCCGCAAGGTGATCGTCCCTCTGGCCGCGCCTGGGGTCTTCACCACCGCGATCATCGCGTTCTTCATCGCCTGGAACGACTTCGTGTACGGGATCGTCCTGACCTCCACCGAGTCGGCCCGGCCGGTGCCGGCCGCCCTCGGTCTCTTCAGTGGCGCCTCGCAGTTCGAGGACCCGACCGGCGCGATCGCCGCAGCGGCGGTGATCGTCACGATCCCCGTCGTGATCCTCGTGCTGCTCTTCCAGCGGCGGATCGTCGCCGGCCTGACGAACGGAGCCGTCAAGGGATGACCCCGACCGTGCTCCACATTTCACCGACCCACCGAGGGGACGAGGACTGATGGCCTCCATCGAGATGAAGCACATCGTCAAGCAGTACGGCGACGGGTTCCCGGCCGTGAACGACGTCAGCCTGGACATCGCCGAAGGCGAGTTCATGATCCTGGTCGGCCCCTCCGGCTGCGGTAAGTCGACACTGCTCCGGATGATCGTCGGACTGGAGGACATCACCAGCGGCGACATGATCATCGGTGGCAAGCGGATGAACGACCTGGCGCCGCGCGACCGCAACCTGTCGATGGTCTTCCAGAACTACGCGCTCTACCCGCACATGACCGTCTTCGAGAACATCGCCTTCCCGCTCCGGCTGTCCAAGACCCCGGACGACGAGGTGCGCCGCCGCGTCACCGAGGCCTCCGACGTGCTCGAGCTCGGGGAACACCTCGACCGCAAGCCGGCCAACCTCTCCGGTGGCCAGCGCCAGCGGGTGGCCATGGGGCGGGCGATCGTCCGGCAGGCCGAGGCGTTCCTCTTCGACGAGCCGCTGTCCAACCTCGACGCCAAGCTGCGCGGTCAGATGCGGACCGAGATCTCCCGGCTGCAGCGGCGCCTGGGCATCACCACCGTCTACGTCACCCACGACCAGACCGAGGCCATGACCCTCGGCGACCGGGTCTGCGTCCTGCGCAAGGGCAAGATCCAACAGGTCGCCTCGCCGCGGGAGCTCTACGAACAGCCGGTCAACCTGTTCGTGGCCGGGTTCATCGGCTCGCCGCCGATGAACTTCCTGCCGGCGACGCCGGAGGGTAACCGCTTGAAGACACCCTTCGGCGACATCGAGCTGGACGAGAGGCGGGCGGCCGCGCTCGGAGGCAGGGACCTGGTGCTGGTCGGCATCCGGCCCGAGTACTTCGAGGACGCGTCGCTGGTCGACGAGCCCAAGCGGTCGCTCGGCTCGATCTTCAGGGCGCGGGTGGACGTCACAGAGTGGCTCGGCGACTCCCAGTTCGCCTACATCCCCTACGAGGCGCCGGAGGCGGTCACGGCGCAGCTGCGCGAGCTGGCCCGTGAGCTGGACTCGGAGGAGCTGCGCACCCAGGCGATCGTCTCGATCGACTCGACCAGCCGGATCCGGGAGGGCCAGGAGGCGGAGTTCTGGCTCGACAGCCGGAAGATCCACGTCTTCGACCCGCAGTCGGGGGAGAACCTGACCCGGGACGCCGAGGCCGGCGCGGAACTCACCCGGATGGCGACGCAGGACCGGGTGGAGCAGGTGGAGGAGTCCAAGGCCCGGCAGGGCGGCGCGACCGCGGTCGGCGCCGCCTGAACCCCTCCCCGGAGGGCCACGCCCCCGAAGTACCGGCCCCCGAAGTACCGGCCCCCGGCGGGGCGTGGTGGCGTAGCGCCGTCGTCCAGGAGGTCTACCGGTGACCTCCCGCCGGACACCGCCGCCTGGCTGTCGAGCCCCGGCCGGGCCTGATCCTGCGGCTATCGTCGTCGGCAACGGCGGCCACCGGCTGCCGGCCCGAACCGAGGAGCACGTCCTGTCCGAGCAGCCCGATCCGGCGGAGAGCTCCGCCCCCGGCGCGGGGCGCCGGCCGCGGACCCGCCTCCTGCTGGCCCTCGCCGGTGGGGTGCTGCTCACCGATCTGGTCACCAAGCTCGTCGTGGTCGCCACGATCGAGCCGGGTGAGGACATCCGGCTGCTCGGCGGCGCCCTCTACCTGACCCAGCTGCGCAACGTCGGGGCGGCGTTCTCCTTCGCCGAGGGCTGGACGATTCTCTTCAGCCTGGTCGCCGTCGCCGTCGTCGTGGTCATCGTGCGGACGGCGCGGCGGCTGTACTCCACCGGCTGGGCGGTCACGCTGGGCCTGGTCCTGGGCGGAGCACTCGGGAACCTGATCGACCGGATCTTCCGCGACCCCGGTTTCCTGCGCGGGGGAGTCGTGGACTTCCTCTCGGTGTTCGGCCCGGACGGCAGCGTCTGGCCGGTGTTCAACGTCGCCGACTCGGCGATCGTCTGCGGCGGGATCCTGGGCGCCCTGTTGGCCCTGCGCGGCATCGAGTTCGACGGGTCACGGGCGAAGGACGAGGCGGCGGCCGACGCCGCCTGAACGGTCCGAGGGCGCGGGCACGTCACAATGGGGTCGTGAGCAGCTCTCTCGGTATGCACCGTGCCCTGCCGGTGCCCGACGGGCTCGAGGGGCAGCGGGTCGACCAGGCGCTGTCCCGGCTCTTCGGGCTCTCCCGGACGGCGGCGGCCGAGGTGGCCGACGCCGGCAGCGTCGTGGTCGACGGGCGGGTCCGCGGCAAGGGGGACCGGCTGAGCGCCGGCAGCTGGCTCGAGGTCGAGCTGCCACCGCCGCCGGGGGAACCGGTCCCGCCACGTCCGGTCGAGGGCATGACGATCCTGCACGACGACGACGACATCGTCGTCGTGGACAAGCCGGTCGGGGTGGCCGCCCACCCGAGCCCCGGCTGGGACGGCCCGACGGTCATCGGCGGCCTGGCCGCGGCCGGCTACCGGATCTCCACCTCCGGCGCGGCCGAGCGGCAGGGCGTCGTCCACCGGCTGGACGCCGCCACGACCGGGGTGATGGTGGTCGCCAAGAGCGAGCGCGCCTACACCTCCCTGAAGGCGGCGTTCAAGGAGCGGACGGTGGCCAAGGGCTACCACGCCCTCGTTCAGGGCCACCCGGATCCATCGCGCGGCACCATCGACGCGCCGATCGACCGGCACCCGCGGCACGACTGGCGCTTCGCCGTCGTCAGCGGCGGCCGGCCGTCGGTCACCCACTACCAGGTGCTGGAGGCGTTCCCGGCCGCGAGCCTGGTCGACATCCAGCTCGAGACCGGTCGCACCCACCAGATCCGCGTGCACTTCTCCGCGCTGCGTCACCCGTGCGTGGGTGACATGACCTACGGCGCCGACCCGACGCTGGCCGCCCGGCTCGGCGTCG
The DNA here is from genome assembly GCA_025963345.1 of Blastococcus sp. Taxonomy (GTDB): domain Bacteria; phylum Actinomycetota; class Actinomycetes; order Mycobacteriales; family Geodermatophilaceae; genus Blastococcus_B. The sequence goes on from JAOPUS010000013.1 coordinate 7,690, forward strand.
AGCGGCAGTGGCTGCACGCCGTCCGGCTGGGCTTTCCGCACCCCGGGGACGGTCGATTCGTGGAGTTCACCAGCGAGTACCCGCCCGACCTCGACGGCGCGCTGGCCGTGCTGCGCGCCGAGACCTGACCCGCGTCCGTGAGCGGACTGCCGGGCTCACTCGCCGACTTCGGCCCCGCCGCCCTGGCGGCGGTCGTCGTCGCGGGCTACCTGGTCGTCGGCGAGCCACTGGCCGGCCACGTGCTGCACCGCCGCTTCGAGGGCCGGCTGCGGACCGATCCCGGCGCCCGGCGCTCCTTCTACGTGCGCCTGCTCATCCTGGAATGGGGGCTGTCCCTCCTCGCACTCGTGGTCTGGCTGTCGGCTCCCGGCGTGGACGCCGGCCAGGTCGGCCTGCGCTGGCCCCAGCAGTGGCCGGGGCCGGTCACCGGGCTGGTCGTGCTGCTCGTGCTGTTGTTCGTCGTCGTCTCGACCCGCGCCCTGCGCGGCGGGGCGCTGCTGGAGGTCGCCGAGCCGGTGCGCCGGGGAGGGGAGGGGCGGCACGCCGAACCGGCCGCGCACGCCACGCTGGCTCTGCTGCCCCGCACCGCCGGCGAGCGCCGGCTGTTCACGGTGGTCGGGGTGACCGCCGGCGTCTGCGAGGAGTGGCTCTACCGCGGGTTCTTCCTGGCGGTGGTCGCCGCGCTCGCCGGCGGGCTGCCGACCGGGCTGCTCGTCGTCGTCGCGGCGGTGGCGTTCGGTCTGGCGCACGCCTACCAGGGGCCGGTCGGGATCCTGACCACCGGTCTTCTCGGCGGCGTCATGGCGGCGCTCTACCTGCAGACCGGGTCGCTGCTCCTGCCGGTCCTCCTGCACGCCGCCATCGACCTGCGCTTCCTCCTCGTGCCCTCGCGGGTGTTGCCGGCCGGCCGGGCGGTCAGGTGAGCGAGCCTGCGAGCGAGCCGACGAGCAGAGCGTCCATGGGCGCGTCACTGACGAGCGCCGGCGAGGAGGCGTCGTGATCAGCCCCACGGCGACGGTGGCCGGCCCTACCGATCTGGCCGCGATCGCCGCGCTGCGGACCCGCGTCTTCGTCGACGAGCAGGGCGTGCCCCCGGAGATCGAGCAGGACGCCGCGGACAGCCACGCGGTGCACGTGCTCAGCCGCGACGACACCGGCGCGGTCGTGGCGACCGGGCGGCTGCTGGTCCGCGGGAGTTCCGCCGGCATCGGCCGAATGGCCGCCGACGCCGCCGTGCGGGGCCGCGGCCACGGCGCGGCGGTGCTCGCCGCGCTGCACCGGGAGGCGGTGCGGCGCGGCGTGACCGAGGTCGAGCTGCACGCCCAGGTCAGGGCCCGGGGCTTCTACGAACGGGCCGGGTACACCGCCGTCGGCGAGGAGTACGAGGAGGCCGGGATCACCCACGTCACGATGCGCCGGCGGCTGCCCTAGCGGGCGGACGGGGCAGATGTGACGGATCGGTCCGCGTGTGAGAAGACACGTCCTGTCAGACCCTCGGAGTAGACCTCCGGCAATGCGAGGATCGACCCACCGGACCGTGTCTTCCCCGCCGGTCGCCCGCCGGACTTCCCGTCGGCCGGGCACGCACGACCACTGAGGAGTACCGACCGCCCGTGAGCACCCCCGCCGATTCGTTCGTGCACCTGCACGTCCACACCGAGTACTCGATGCTGGACGGCGCGGCCAAGCTGCCCGAGGTGACGGCGGCCGCCGCCGCCGCGGGCATGCCGGCTCTGGCGATGACCGACCACGGCAACGTCTTCGGTGCCTACGACTTCTACAAGCAGGCCACGAAGGCCGGCGTCAAGCCGATCATCGGCATGGAGGGCTACTACACGCCCGGCTCGCGGTTCGACCGTGCGCCGTTCGACTTCGGCGACAAGCTCCTCGACGAGGAGGGCGACGGCGGGAACAACCGCGGCAAGGCTGCCTACACGCACATGACGCTGCTGGCCCGGACGACGGAGGGCATGCACAACCTCTTCCGGATCTCCTCGCTGGCCAGCCTCGAGGGCCAGTACCGCAAGCCGCGGTTCGACCGCGACCTGCTGGAGCGCTACGGCAAGGGCCTCATCGCCACGACCGGCTGCCCCTCGGGCGAGGTCAACATGTGGCTGCGCGCCGGCAAGGAGGACCGCGCCCGCCAGGCGGCGGCGGACTTCCAGGACATCTTCGGCAAGGAGAACTTCTACGCCGAGATCATGGATCACGGCCTGTCGATCGAGAAGAAGACCCGGCCGGCGCTCCTGTCCATCGCCAAGGACCTCGGCATCCCGTTGCTGGGCACCAACGACCTGCACTACACGCACAAGGAGGACGCGCAGGCCCACGATGCGCTCCTGTGCATCCAGACCGGTTCGCGGCTCAACGAGACCAACCGTTTCCGCTTCAACGGCGACGGCTACTACCTGAAGAGCTCGGCGGAGATGCGCGCGCTGTTCGCCGACACCCCCGAGGCGTGCGACAACACCCTCCTGGTCGCCGAGCAGTGCGAGGTGACGTTCACCGAGGGCGCCGACCTCATGCCCCGGTTCCCGCTGCCCGACGGTGAGGACGAGACCTCCTGGTTCATCAAGGAGGTCGAGCGTGGGCTGCACAAGCGGTGGCCGAGCGGCATCCCGGACCACGTGCGCAAGCAAGCCGACTACGAGACCGGGATCATCGTCCAGATGGGCTTCCCGGGGTACTTCCTCGTGGTCGCCGACTTCATCAACTGGGCCAAGGACCAGGGCATCCGCGTCGGTCCCGGCCGTGGCTCGGCCGCCGGCTCCCTGGCCGCCTACGCGATGGGGATCACCGACCTGGACCCGCTGGCCCACGGCCTGATCTTCGAGCGGTTCCTCAACCCCGAGCGCGTCTCCATGCCCGACGTCGACATCGACTTCGACGACCGCCGCCGCGGCGAGGTCATCCGCTACGTGTCGGACAAGTACGGCGAGGAGCGGGTCAGCCAGATCGTCACCTACGGGACGATCAAGGCCAAGGCCGCGGTCAAGGACGCCGCCCGGGTGCTCGACCGCCCGTACTCGGTGGGCGACGAGCTGACCAAGCTGATGCCGCCGGGCGTCATGGGCAAGGACATCCCGCTGTCGGGGATCTTCGACCCCACGCACGAGCGCTACAAGGAGGCCGGGGAGTTCCGGGCCCGGTACGAGTCCGACCCCGGCGCCGCGGAAGTCATCGACCAGGCGCGCAAGCTCGAGGGCCTCAAGCGCCAGTGGGGCGTGCACGCCGCCGGAGTGATCATCGGGCGGTACCCGCTCATCGACAGCGTGCCGATCATGCGCCGGGAATCTGACGGCGCGGTGATCACTCAGTTCGACTACCCGACCTGCGAGACGCTCGGCCTGCTGAAGATGGACTTCCTCGGCCTGCGCAACCTCACCGTGATCGACGACGCGCTGCGCAACATCGTGATCAACGGCAAGGAGGCCATCGACCTCGACGAGCTCAGCAAGGAGCTCACCGACCCGGCGACCTACGCCCTGCTCGCCCGTGGCGACACGCTCGGCGTCTTCCAGTTCGACGGCGGTCCGATGCGGTCGCTGCTGCGGCTGATGCGGCCGGACAACTTCGAGGACATCTCGGCCGTCGGCGCGCTCTACCGGCCCGGTCCGATGGGCGCGAACTCGCACACGAACTACGCGCTGCGCAAGAACGGCCAGCAGGAGATCACGCCGATCCACCCGGAGCTCGCCGAGCCGCTCGAGGAGATCCTCGGCCAGACCTACGGCCTGATCGTCTACCAGGAGCAGGTCATGGCGATCGCGCAGAAGGTCGCCGGGTACTCCCTCGGCAAGGCCGACCTGCTGCGCCGCGCGATGGGCAAGAAGAA
>JAOPUS010000080.1 GCA_025963345.1 Blastococcus sp.
GCCACCGCCGTCGAGGACAAGTTCGGCGTCGCCATCCCCGACGACGAGCTCGGCAACATCAAGACCGTCGGCGACGCGATCAGCTTCATCGAGAAGAACCAGGGCTGAGTCCCCGGGTCCTGCCGCCACACCGGCGGCGGGACCCGTCCCGCCGTACCCCCGGCCATCCCGGCCGCCGTTCAGGAGGAAGTCCATGAGCACGTCCACCGACGTCGTCGTCACCGGGCTCGGCGCCACCACACCGCTGGGTGGCGACGTCGCCAGCACCTGGGAGTCGCTGCTGGCCGGACGGTCGGGGATCAGCCGGATCACCGAGGACTGGGCCAAGGAGTTCCCGGCGCAGCTCGTCGCCCGCCTGGCCCAGGACCCCGCCGAGCAGATCGACCGCGTGCGGGCCCGGCGGCTGGACCGCAGCCAGCAGGTGGCGGTCATCGCCGCCGAGGAGGCCTGGCGCGACTCCGGCGCGGGCGACGCGGGCGTCGACCCCGTGCGGATCGCCGTCGTCATCGGCACCGGTATCGGCGGCGCGCTCACCCTGCTCGATCAGGACGACGTCCTGGAGGCGAAGGGCCCCAAGCGGGTCTCCCCCTTCACCATCCCGATGCTCATGCCCAACGGCCCGGCCGCGGCCGTCGGGCTCGCCATCGGCGCGAAGGGCGGCGTGCACGCCCCCGTCAGTGCCTGCGCCTCCGGCGCCGAGGCGATCCGCTGGGGGCTGGACCTGCTGCGCTTCGACCGTGCCGACGTCGTCCTCGTCGGTGGCACCGAGGCCTGTGTCCACCCGCTGCCGATGGCCGGCTTCGCCGCGATGCGCGCGATGAGCACCCGCAACGACGAGCCCGAGCGGGCCTCCCGGCCGTTCGACAAGGCGCGCGACGGCTTCGTGCTGGGCGAGGGCGCGGCGTGCATCGTGCTCGAGCGCGGCGACGCGGCCCGTGCGCGCGGTGCCCGGATCCACGCCCGGCTCGCCGGGGCCGGCGGCACCGCCGACGGCTACGACCTGGTCGCCCCGCACCCCGAGGGCGAGGGCGCGGCCCGCGCGATCTCCGCGGCCCTCCGCGACGCCGGGCTCACTCCGGCCGACATCCAGCACGTCAACGCCCACGCCACCTCCACCCCGGTGGGCGACACGGCGGAGGCCGCGGCGATCCGCTCCTCCCTCGGTGAGCACGTGCTGGTGAGCGCCACCAAGAGTCAGACCGGCCATCTGCTCGGCGCCGCCGGCGCCCTGGAGTCGGTGTTCACGATCCTCGCGCTGCGCGAGCAGATCGTGCCCGCCACGGCCAACCTCGACGACCCGGACGACGACGCGGCCGTCCAGTCGCTCGACATCGTGCGCCACGAGCCACGACGCACGAAGCTCACGGCCGCCGTCAACGACTCCTTCGGCTTCGGCGGCCACAACATCGCGCTGGTCTTCACCACCGCCTGAGTGCCCGCCTCACACCCGAGGCGAGTGGAGGTTCCGTGACCGCAGTCCACGCTGCCCCGTCCCTGGCCGCCCTTGATCCACGCGACCCCGAGGACCGCCTGCAGCGGTTCTTCGACCCGGACTCCATGCGCACGCTGGCCGCGCGCGACACCTCCGGGGTCCTGGCGGCCCGCGGCACGGTGAACGGCAGCCCCGCGATCGCCTTCTGCACCGACGCCACCGTCATGGGCGGGGCGATGGGGGTCGACGGCTGCCGACACATCGTCGACGCCATCGACACTGCGCTACGGGAGAGGGTCCCCGTGGTGGGCATCTGGCACTCCGGCGGCGCCCGCCTGGCCGAGGGCGTCACGGCGCTGCACGCGGTGGGTGAGGTGTTTGCCGCCATGGTGCGGGCGTCGGGCCGGATCCCGCAGATCTCAGTGGTCCTCGGGCCGGCCGCCGGTGGCGCCGCCTACGGCCCCGCGCTCACCGACCTGGTGATCATGGGCCCGGCGGGGCGCGTCTTCGTCACCGGGCCGGACGTCGTCCGCTCCGTCACCGGCGAGGACGTCGACCAGGAGAAGCTCGGCGGGCCCGACACCCACGGCCGGCGCAGCGGCGTGGTGCACGTGGTCACCGACTCCGAGCCGGCAGCGCTCGAGACCGCGCGCATGGCCGTGGACCTCCTGGCCGCGCAGGGCTCGTTCGCGCCGGCCAAGGACGAGCCCGACGTCGACCTGAGCGCGCTGCTGCCCGAGCAGAAGCAGCGGGCCTACGACGTCAAGCCGCTGATCGCCGGCGTGCTCGACGGGCCGGGGCTGGAACTGCACCCGCGCTTCGCGCCGAACGTCGTCACTACCCTCGGCCGGCTGGCCGGCCGGACCGTCGGCGTCATCGCCAACAATCCGATCCGGCTGGGCGGCTGCCTCGACTCCGCGTCTGCGGAGAAGGCGGCCCGGTTCGTGCGGATGTGCGACGCGTTCGGGGTGCCGCTGGTGGTGCTCGTCGACGTCCCCGGCTACCGGCCCGGCGTCGGGCAGGAGTGGGACGGCGTCGTGCGCCGCGGGGCCAAGCTCCTGCACGCGTTCGCCGAGGCGGTGGTGCCGCGGGTGACGCTCGTGACCCGCAAGTCCTTCGGCGGCGCCTACATCGCGATGAACGCCCGGTCGCTGGGTGCGACGTCGGTGTTCGCCTGGCCGGGGGCGGAGGTCGCGGTCATGGGCGCCAAGGCCGCCGTCGGCATCCTGCACCGCAAGAAGCTGGCCGCCGTCCCGCCCGGTGAGCGCGAGGCGCTGCACGCCCAGCTGGCCGAGGAGCACGAGCGGATCGCCGGCGGGGTCAACCGGGCCCTGGCGATCGGGGTCGTGGACGAGGTCGTCGAGCCCAGCCAGACCAAGCGCCGGCTGATCGCCGCTCTCGCGGCGGCGCCCCCCGGACGCGGCGCCCACGGGAACATCCCGCTGTAGGACGAGCGCGAGGAGGCCCGGCACCGTGAGGTGGCGGGCCTTCGTGCGTTCCTGGGGCGCCGACCATGGCGGCGGCACGAAGGAGGTCGTCCGGACGCCGCTTCCCCGACGGCGCCCGAACGACCGGTCTCAGATGACGACGACTCCGCGGGTCGGCCCGGAGCGTCGTAGTGGATTCGTGACCTCAGACGACAGCCTCAGACGACCTGGTGCAGCCAGGTGACCGGGCTGCCGTCGCCGGCGTGCCGGTAGATCTCGAGGTCGGCGTCCCAGGACGCGCCGAGGAGCTCGTCCACCCCGTGCCGGAACGCCTCGATGGAGGACGTCGTGGCAGCCAGGTGCCGCAACTGCTGCTCACTGATCATGATGTCGCCGTTGGCGCTGGTCGGGGCGCGGAAGACGCCCTGGCCCGGCACGTAGGACATGCGCTCGCCGTCGTTGCCGTGGCTGGCTTCCTCGGTCACCTCGAAGCGCAGCATCGGCCACGCGCGCAGCGCAGCAACCAGCTTGGCGCCGGTACCGGGCGAACCGGTCCACGCCACTTCGGCACGGTAGGAACCGTGTGCCGCGGGCTGCTCGGCCCACGACAGGGAGACCGGCGCGCCGACGACGCGTTCGAGCGCCCATTCGACATGCTGGCAGAGCGCCTTCGGGCACGCGTGCACGAAGACGACACCCTGGGTAGACCGTCGCTGCACGGGGCACCTCCATCGACTCGATCGGTCTCGTCTTCCCCTACGGACCATCGATTCGGTGACGCGCTGTATTCGGCA
>JAOPUS010000093.1 GCA_025963345.1 Blastococcus sp.
CAGCCGGTGGACGAGGTCCCGCTCGGTGGGCAGCTTCGTCCCCGGGACGAGGGAGCCCTCCGCCGTGCCCTCGTCGAGGAGCGCACGCAGTGACTGTTCGACGTTCAACACGTCCGCAGCGTACCGCAAGTAGACCAATCGTGACCAATCATCTGAGCATCAGGAACCCCGAAATCCCTCGTAGACATGGTGTACGTCACGGCGTAGCGTCCCTTTCAGCCCGGCATTGGTCACATTGGTACGGATTGGTTCACCACATGAAACTCGTGACGTTCTCCACTGGCACCGACCAGCGCGTGGGCGTTGTGGACGTCGACAGCGGCGTGGTCCGCGACGTCACCGCGGTCCTTCCGGGGGGCGTCGGGGTCCTCGACCTGATCGAGGGGTGGGCCGAGTTCGGTCCGCGGCTCGAGCGGGAGACCTCCGGTCAGCCGGAGCACCCGCTCGACGCGGTGCGCCTGCTGGCGCCGATCCCGATACCGCGGCGGAACATCTTCTGCGTCGGCAAGAACTACCGCGACCACGTCCTGGAGTTCGGGCGCAGCGGTTACGACAGTCCGGACCGCTCCGAGGCCATGCCCGAGCACCCGGTCGTCTTCTCCAAGGCCACGACGTCGGTCACCGGTCCCTTCGACGACATCGACCCGCACCACGGGGTGACGCGCGAGCTCGACTACGAGGCCGAACTGGCCGTCATCATCGGCCGCGGTGGCCGGGGGATCACGCGCGAGCAGGCCTTCGACCATGTGTGGGGCTACACGATCATCGACGACTTCACCGCCCGGGATCTGCAGCGCACGCACAAGCAGTGGCTGATCGGCAAGTCACTCGACACGCACTGCCCGATGGGTCCCTACGCCGTCTCTGCCGACGAGGTCCCCGACGTGACCGCGCTCGTGGTGGAGAGCCACGTGAACGGCGAGCCTCGCCAGTCCGCGCCGGTGAAGGACCTCATCTTCGACGTCCCGGAGCTGATCGCCACCATCTCCGCCGGCATCACGCTGCTGCCCGGCGACATCATCGCGACCGGCACCCCCGCCGGGGTCGGGATCGGCTTCGACCCACCGAAGTTCATGACCACCGGCGACGTCATCGAGATCTCGATCACCGGGCTCGGCGCGCAGCGCAACCGGATCGCCTGACCGACCCCCGACGAAGGAGAGTGGACGTGAAGGTCAACGGAAAGAACCTGGCGGTCGAGGTCGACGGCGAGGGCCCGGCCGTCCTGATGGTGCACGGCCTCGGCGGTACGTCGAACTTCTACCAGGTGCAGGCCGACGCCCTGGCCGACCGGTTCCAGGTGATCCGGGTCGACTCGGCCGGCGCCGGGCGCTCCCCGGTGGCCGAGGGGATCAGCGTGGAGGCCCACGCCGACGACCTGGCCGCGGTGCTCGACCAGGTCGGGGTCGAATCGGCCGCCGTGGTCGGGCACTCGCTGGGCACCCTGGTCGTGCGTGCTCTCGCCGCCCGGCACCCGGAGAAGGTGTCCGCGCTCGTACTGCTCGGCGCGGTCCGCGAACCCACCGAGGCGGGCCGGCAGGCCCAGCGTGACCGGGCCGTGGTGCTGCGCGAGAAGGGCACCGCCGCAGTTGCCCCGGCCGTGGTGGCCAACGCGCTGTCGGAGACCACCCGGCGGGACAAGCCCGAAGTCGCCGCCTTCGTCCGGGAGCTGGTCATGCGCCAGGACCCGGAGGGCTACGCCCGCAACTGCGAGGCGCTCGCCGCTGCCACCGACCCTGGGCCCATCGACCCGAAGCTGCCGTTGCTGCTGGTCACCGGTGGCGACGACAAGGTCGGACCACCCGAAGCCAGCCACGAACTCGCCGCCGCCCATGGCAACGCCACGGTCGAGATCGTGCCCGGTATCGGCCACTGGACCGCACTGGAAGCCGCGCAACCGGTCACCGATCAGCTGCTCAAGTTCCTCTGAACCGCCGCTCCACCCAGCAGCACCGCACCCCAGCACCGTCGATCGCGCCCGGTCGGGCGCACCCGGGGCGCCGGCGAACCGTCCGGCGATTCCCTCACTGCAGAGGAGATGCACCGTGCCCGTCCCTACCGAGAAGACGCTGTTCCGCAACGTCAGCATCCTCGACTCCACTGGCGCCGACCCCTACCCGGGCGACGTCCTCGTCGAGAACGACCGCATCGCCGCCGTCGGCACCGTCGAGCCGTCCCGCGCCGAGGGCGCCCGGGTGATCGAGGGGCGCGGCCGCACCCTGATGTCCGGGCTGTGCGACGCACACACCCACTTCACCTGGAACAACAGCGCCGACCTCGACGGCCTGGGAACCATGCCGGTCGAGGAGCACCTGCTGTTCTCCATCGAGAGCGCCCGCACCTACATCGACTCCGGCTACACCATGTGCCTGGGCGCGGCGTCGGCGAAGGACCGCCTCGACGTCGTCTGCCGGGACGCGATCAACTCCGGCCGGATCCCCGGGCCGCGCTACCTGGCCAACGGCCCGGAGATCGCGGTCACCGGCGGCGCGCTGATCAAGAGCATCACCAAGTTCGCCGACGGCCCCGAAGGCATGCGCAAGGCCGTCCGCGAGCTGGTCGAGCTCGGCGTCGACCAGATCAAGCTCTCCATGACCGGCGAGGAGATCACCGGCACCCAGCACGCCGAGGACACCTACTTCTCCGACGAGGAGGTCGCCGCCGCTGTCACGGAGGCGCACCGCCGCGGCAAGCGTGTCTGCGCCCACGCCCGCAGTGCCGAGAGCGTGAAGATGTGCGTCCGCAACAAGGTCGACATCGTCTACCACGCCAGCTTCACTGACGCCGAGGGCATGGACATGCTCGAGGCGAACAAGGACTGGGTGTTCGTCGCCCCGGGCCTCAACTGGCTGGTCGCCACCCTCTACGAGGCCGAGTCCTTCGGCTTCCCCCAGGAGGCGGCCGAAGCCGTCGGCTACAAGAAGGAGCTCGACACCGCCGTCGAGGGGCTGCGGGAGATGCACCGGCGCGGCATCAAGCTGCTGCCCGGTGGTGACTACGGCTTCGCCTGGACCCCGCACGGCACCTACGCCCGTGACCTGGAGCACTTCGTCGAGCTGCTCGGCTTCACCCCGATGGAGGCGATCATCTCCGCAACCGCCTGGGGCGGCGAGATCATGCTGCGCCCTGACGAGCTCGGGAAGGTCCAGCCCGGCTACCTCGCCGACCTGCTCCTGGTCGACGGAGACCCGCTGGCCGACATCGCGGTCCTGCAGGACCACGCGAAGCTGAACTACATCATGAAGGACGGCCGCTTCCACAAGGAGCACGCAGCGGACGACCGCACGCCGCCGGCGCCCCAGGTGGCAGCCGACCTGGTGCGGGACATGGCCGAGCCCGTGGTGGCCCACCGGCCCTGACGTCGATCGAGGCGCCGGCGACCTGCTCACCCTGGTCGCCGGCACCCCTGACCGGGAACACCACCGATGACCCTGCTGATCTGCCGCACCTGCCCCCGCTACGACCCCCGGGCCTCCGGCGAGTTCGGGCGGCGGCTCACCGCCGCCATCACCGAGATCGCTCCCGACGAGACCGGGGCCACCGTCGCGATCCGCAACGTCCAGTGCCTCGGCGGCTGCCCCGTCGACGGTGTTGCCGCCGTCGACGGACCGCAGAAGGCCCGCGTCCGCTTCACCGGACTGGACGAGTCCGACGCCACAGCGGTCCTCGCTGCCGCGCTGGCACACGATGCCTGTCTCACCGGCGCCCCCGACGACTGGGAGATCCCCGCTGAGCTCGCCGACCGGATCAGCTCGGTCACCTTCAAGCGCGCCCCGCGGTCGCAGGACGGCGATGACGGAGCGCCTCGTCCGGACCCGGCCGGCAGTCCGCCCGGCCCATGAGAAGGGCCCCGGTCGGCTGACCGGGGCCCTTCTCGCATGGGGTGAGTGACGGGGCTCGAACCCGCGACACCCAGGATCACAACCTGGTGCTCTACCAACTGAGCTACACCCACCATGTCCCAGCCGGACGCGAGCGTCGGTGAGGAACCGGCGTAACGATACCGGAGGCGATCAGCCTTCCGGCGCGCGACGGGGAGAGGCCCCTGTCACGCCGTGCCGGTGGCGTCCTGGGAGGGGTTGGCGTCGCCGGCGGCCAGCAGCGCGGCGAAGGAGCCGACGACCTCGTCGGCCGCGCTCTTCGCCTGGTCGCTGTTGGGCCCGGGGGAGGGCACGAAGAGGGTGCGGCGGTAGTACGCCAGCTCGCGGACCGACTCGATGATGTCGGCCAGTGCCCGGTGCGCCAGCCCCTTCGCGGGCTGCGCGAAGTAGACCCGGGGGAACCAGCGACGGGCCAGCTCCTTCACCGAGGAGACGTCGACCATCCGGTAGTGCAGGTGGTCGTCGAGCTCGGGCATGTCGCGGGCCAGGAAGCCGCGGTCGGTGCCGATGGAGTTGCCGCACAGGGGCGCCGTTCGACGGTCGGGCACCCACCGCTTGATGTAGGCCAGCACCTGCTGCTCGGCCTCGGCCACCGTGAGCGTGGAGGCGCGCACCTCGTCGGTGAGGCCGGACTTGGCGTGCATCTCGCGCACGACCTCGTTCATGTCGTCGAGGTCGGCGTCGTCGGCCGCGATGATCAGGTCCAGCCCCGGATCGAGGACGTTCAGCTCGGAATCGGTGACGAGTACGGCCACCTCGATCAGCTTGTCCTTGACGAGGTCGAGCCCCGTCATCTCACAGTCGATCCAGACCAGATGCCCAGCACTCTCCGCCACGTCGCCCGACAGTACGCACCGTCCGCGCAGCTCGCCGCGCCTGCCCGCCACTACCGCAACGCCTGTAACAGCGCCATTCGGAGTGCCGGAATCGGGGCCTTCCGCCGTTAGGGTCGGGGCAGTCGACCGAGCCGAGGAAGTTCCCGTGCCCCCTCCTGCTGCACCTGCCCGTCCCCGAGCGATGGCACCGCCGGCGCCCGGCTCACCGGGCGCCGCCATCGCTCATCCTGTCGCCACGGTGCGCTGGCTCTGGCCGGCCTACATGACGCCGGGCCGCCCCGGCCGCGCCACGAGCCAGAGCGAACTGCGCTGGATCTACACGGCCTGGCTCGGCGCCTTCCTGCTCAAGATGCTCGGCTCGTCCTGGGACGTCTCCTGGCACTTCCGCTGGCTGCGCGACGACCTCGCCCCGCCGCACCTGCTCAACTCCGCCGGCACCGCGATGGTCATCGGGCTGGTGGTCTTCCACAGCTACAGCGGCTACGGCGTCGACCGCCGGGCGCTGCGGCTGATGCAGTGGGGCATCGCGATGTTCCTGCTCGCCGTCCCGATCGACATCCTCAACCACCGGATCAACGGCCTGGACATCACCAGCTGGAGCCCCAGCCACGGGCTGCTCTACCTGGGGACGGCGATCATGCTGGCCGGGGCGATCCGCGGCTGGTGGCTGTACGCCGCGCCCGGGCGCACGCGCAACCTGGTGTCGCTGGGGCTGTGGCTGTTCTTCGTCGAGAACGTCCTCTTCCCGAACCAGCACCAGGAGTACGGCGTCCTGTCCCTGCGCGACTACCTCGACGGGCACACGACGGCCGAGCCGCAGCTGCTGGACTTCGCGGCCTCCCAGGGGCAGACGCCGACGATGTTCATGCTCCCGGTGCCCTCCTGGGTGCACCCCGCCTGGCTGATCTGTGCCGGGCTGCTGTCGCTGGTCGTCGCACGCAAGGTGGTAGGGCTGCGTTGGACGGCGACGACCATCGCCGGGGTCTACCTGGCCTACCGCGCGGTCATGTGGGTGCTGCTGGTCGGGATGGGTTTCCCGCCGTCGGTGCTTCCGTTCGTGCTGCTCGTCGGCGCGGTGCTGGTCGACCTCGCGATCACCTGCCGGGTGCCCGGTTGGGCCGCCGGGTTGATGGTCGCCGGGAGCGTCTACGGCGCCGCCGTCGGCCAGGAGGCCCTCGACCTGCTGCCGCCGTGGAACTGGTGGTCGGTGCTGCCGGTGGCGGTGGCCTTCGCCCTGCTCTGGGCCGGCGTCGACGTGCTCGCCCGCAGCCCCTGGCTGGCCCGGTGGAAGGCCGCTGACGAGCCGGCTGCCGTGGGCAGCCCGACCGCCTGATCGATGGCGCACCGGCGCGGACAGGTGGGACCGGCCGCCCGATGACGTAGCGTCGGAGGCAGGTGCAGGCGCCGGTTCGCCCGCCCCGGGGAGCGCGCGTCCCGCGGCGCCAGGCGGCCTGATGCCCAGATGACCCGAAGATCCCGATCTGCCGGAGGACATACGACGTGCTGGCCCTGACCCCGGTGCCGCTGCAGACGGCGGGGGAGCGTGCGCTCTTCAACGAGCTCACCCGCTGGGACACCGGCGCGTCGGTCCGCGCGGCCGTGGTGGCCTCCATCCCGCTGGTCGACGGCCCCCTGGAGCGCCGGCTCTCCGACGCGATCCTCTTCGTGCCCGAAGGCGTCGCCGTCGTCCGGATCGTGGAGGTCGTCCGTCAGTCCGGCGTCGTGACCGCGAAGCCCGAGGGGCCGTGGACGATCGGGCCCGAAGGGACGCCCGGCGCGGTGCTGCAGCTCTCCGGTGGCGGGTCCAGCCCGCTGGACGGCCTGATGCGGGCCGGCATGGACACCGCACAGAAGCTTCGCCGCGCGGGCCTGGAGCCCGGGCGGATCGCCCGGCTCACCGTGCTCGCCGGTGACGTGACCGGCCTGGTGCCCAGCGACGGCGATCTCGGCGAGGGCGACCAGGTCGCCCTGCTCGAGCCCCGTTCGCTGCTGCTCGGGGTCGCCCGCGCCAGCCGCTACACCGGCGTCGACAACCCCCGGCTCTGGACGACGGCCGACGTGCGGGCCGCGCTGGAGGCGCTCGGCCTGCAGGGACGCGGGCCGTCGGTGGAGGAGCTCAACGGTGAGGGCTTCCCGTACTCGCCCTACGTGCTGCGGCGTCCGGAGCTGCTCACGCCCGCGGCCATGGCGGCCTCCCCGTCGGCGGCCGGCCCGGCGGCTCCGGCCCCGACCGCGGCGCCGGACGCCCCGCCCGTGCGCGAGCAGCCGAGCTCGGCGGCGATCGCGCAGGCTGTCGCGGCCTCGGCGGCCGCAGCGCATGCCGCCGCCGCATCTGTCGCCCCGCCCGCCTCCGTCCAGTCGCAGCGCGACACGGTGGCGGTCGACGGACCTCCGGCGCTGCCCGACGACAACGGCATCGGTGGGCTCTTCGCCAACGCCGAGCCGGCCCAGCCGTCGATGACCCTGGTGCCGCCGCGGACCTCGGTCTTCCCGGCGAGCCCACCGCCCGCGGCTGCGCCACCGGCGAGCCCTCCGCCCGCGCAGCCGCCCGGCGGGCGCTTCTCGTACTGGACCGCGGAGTCCCAGGCCGGTGACGCCGGCGCCGAGGGGTCCGACGGCGGCTCCGGCCGGCGCGTGCTGCTGACGGTGCTGGCAGGCGTGGTGGCCGTCGCGGTGCTCGGCATCGGCGCCTGGCTCTTCCTGCGCGGTGGCACGGACGGCGACGGCAGCGGTGCCGCCACCGGGTCGACGTCCGCTGAGCCCACGGCTGGTGGGCTGGAGGTCGGCACCGTCCAGGAGGTAGGCGGCGTGACCTACACGGTGGAGGCGGCGGAGACCGATGACACGTGCCTCGGCCACGCCTACGGCGACACCGCCGACTTCTTCGCCGACAACGACTGCACGGGGCTGTCCCGGGCGCTGTACTCGGCCGAGATCGGCGGCGAGCCGGTCGTCGTCTCGGTGAACCGCGTGCGGCTGGTTGACGCCGCCGCCGCGCGGAGCCTCCGGTCGCTCACCGATCGCAACGGCAGCGGGAACGTCAGCGACCTGCTCCGGGAGGGCGTCCGCTTCACGGGCAGCCCCGCGGAGCTGTCCGGGGCGGAGTACGCCAGCGCCGTCTCCGGGCCCACGGTCACCATCGTCGAGAGCGCCTGGGTCAACGAGGACGCCGACGGGAGCTCGGCGGACATCGACCAGGTGGCCACCGACGCCCTGGCCCTCGCAGTGGGGCCCTTCCCCGCCGAGTAGGCGCGGGTTCGACGGTTGTCAGCCGGTCGCGGCGGCCCAGGCCATATCGGCGAGCAGTGCGGCCATCGCGGCGCGGTCCAGCCGGCCGGCGCTGTGTGGGGTGGAGTTGATCAGCCCGAAGACCGCGTGTGCGCGGGCCCGGCAGGTGGAGGCGTCGGCCGCCGGGTGCAGCCGCGCCAGCACGGTCACCCACACCTCGACGTAGCGCCGCTGGAGCCGGCGGACCTGCCCGGCCTCGGCGTCCGGGAGCGAACCGAGGTCACGGTCCTGCACCGTGATCAGCGCGGGGTTGTCGAGGGCGAAGTCCACCTGAAAGGCGATCAGCGCGCGCAACTGGGCGGCCGGGTCGGCGCCGGCACCGGCGACCCGCTCGCTCCCGCCGGCCAGCAGGCGTTCGCTGATCCGCACCAGCATCTCGGCGAGCATCGCGTCCTTGCCCGCGAAGTGCCGATAGATCGCGGGACCGGTGACGCCCACGGCCGCGCCGACGTCGTCCATGCCGACCGCCCGGGAGCCACGCTCGGCGAACAGCTGCGCGGCCGCCCGGAGGATCTGCTCCCGCCGCGACGGACGGTCGGCATCGGCGTGGAGTGCTGCGTCCCGTTCCGCGCGCGTCGAGGTCACGTTCGGCATGCTAGCGGCGAAGTGAACGCTCGTTAACCACTCTGGGGCGGGAAGTGGACCATCCGAGTGAACGGACGTTAACCTCAGACCGTGGACGCTCCGGTGCTGCCCCGAGCCGCGGCGGTCGACGCCGACGGCGCCGCCCGCAACGCCGCCGCGCACGCCGAGCTGGCCGCCGATCTCGCCGCCCAACTGCAGCGTGTGGCCCTCGGCGGTGGTGCGCGCGCCCGCCGGCGGCACATCGACCGGGGCAAGCTGCTGCCCCGCGAGCGGGTCGACGCCCTGCTCGACCCGGGCAGCCCCTTCCTCGAGCTCTCGCCGCTGGCCGCCCACGGCCTCTACGAGGGCGAGGCGCCGGCCGCCGGCATCATCACCGGGATCGGGCGGATCGCCGGTCGGGAGTGCGTCGTCGTCGCCAACGACGCCACCGTCAAGGGCGGCACCTACT
>JAOPUS010000017.1 GCA_025963345.1 Blastococcus sp.
GCTCTCGTGGTGGGCGATACTGGGATCGAACCAGTGACCTCTTCCGTGTCAGGGAAGCGCGCTACCGCTGCGCCAATCGCCCTTCTCCGGCCGGATGGCCGGACCCTCCTCCGCGCTCGTGCTCCGCAGAGGAGACGAGGTGGAGACGGGATTTGAACCCGTGTAGACGGCTTTGCAGGCCGTTGCCTCGCCTCTCGGCCACTCCACCGCACGCGGGCGCCGATCTCTCGATCAGCGCCCGAGGTTCCGAGCGGACGACGGGATTCGAACCCGCGACCCTCACCTTGGCAAGGTGATGCTCTACCACTGAGCCACGTCCGCGTTGCGTTGAGAACTCTAACCGACGCCCCTGAGCCCTCCAAGCAGGGGGGTTCGGCGCCCGCCGCCGAGGGGCGGGCGCCGAACCGTTCCTGCAGGTCAGCGGCCCGTCGGGTCCGCCCCGCCGTTGGAGAGCAGCACGTGCAGCTCGTCGTCGAGGTCGAGCAGCGCGCTCTCGGTGCCGCTCGGCACGAGCGTCTCCGTCTGCCGGAGGAATGCTGCGACCGTCGCGCGGGAGAGCTCGAAGAGCGCCTCGCCCGAGGGGGCGCGCAGGTGCAGGAAGAGCACGTCGGTCGCCGCGTGCGCAGGCCACAGCCGCACATCGCCGTCACCGGCGGGGCCCTCGAGCCCCGCCTGCAGCAGCTCGCGGCTCAGCAGCCAGGCGATCCCGCCGTCCTCGAGGTCGACCACCCCGTTCTCGTCACCGACATCACCGAAGGCGATGCGGACGGCGAACGGGTCCGCTCCGTCGTAGCAGAGCAGCGCCGGTACCTCGGTCCACGACTGCGGACCAACCAGCTGAAGCGTGATGGGGGAGGAGTGCCCTGGGGTCCATCGGCTCGGCATGTCAGGTCAACGACCGTGGGGTCTCGAAGTGACGTCCCATTGCACTTCCTTCACATCCGTCTCATCCGCCACATTTCGACGGGTCCTTGTCGCCGGCTGTCATGCCCGAAATGGGGGCGGGCGAACCGCAGGACCGGGTCTCTGCGAACGCTGCGTGTGACCATGGGAGGTGTGAGCACCCCGGCACGGCGCCCCGAGGACGCCGCGGGGGACGCCGAGGTCCTCCGGCGCATCCGCGCGGGCGACCCGAGTGCCATCGACGACCTCTACGAACGTTTCCGCAGGCCGGCCTTCGCGCTGGCCCGGCGGATCCTCGCGGACGACGTCCTGGCCGAGGACGTCCTCCAGGAGGTCTTTCTCAGCGTCTGGCGGGACCCGTCGGCCTACGAGCGCGGCAGGGGCAGCGTCGCCTCGTGGCTGCTGGCCGTGGTCCACCACAAGGCTGTCGACGCCGTCCGCCGTGAGGAGTCCCAGCGCCGCCGTCAGGCACTGGCAGAGGAGGAGTTCGTCCTGGACGAACCGGTTGCGGCGCGCGACGTCGAGGACGACGTGTGGACCCGCATGGTGTCCCAGCAGGTCCGGACAGCCCTGGGCGAGCTCTCGCCACCACAGCGGGAGGCACTGACGTTGGCCTATTACGGGGGCTACACCCAGCGGGAGGTCGCGGCGCTGACCGGAGCCCCGCTCGGGACCGTGAAGACGCGGATGCTGTCGGGCATGCGCCGGCTGAAGCAGGAACTCGGTGATGCGGTCGCCGAGATGACCGGCGGCGCCCTCGGCGCCGCCCCCGCTCCGGAGCCCGGGCGATGACCGCCGACCACACCCCGTTCGACGAACTCGCTGTCGGCTGGGCACTGCGCGCCCTCGAGCCCGCGGACGAGTCGCTGTTCGCCGCGCACCTGTCCGGCTGCGCGCGGTGTGCGGCGACCGTTGCCGAGACGACCGAGCTGATGGCCGCCATGGCCGGCGACCTGCCCCAGCCCGAGCCCTCCGAGGGGCTCCGCGACCGGATCCGCGCCGCGGTCGAGCAGACCGAGCAGGTGCCGGGGCCGGAAGCCCCGGCCGTCCGGCCGATCGCGTCCGCCCCGGAACCCCGCCGGGCGGTCGAGCAGCGCTCGCGCTGGCGACGCGCGCTGCCCATCGCGCTGGTCGCTGCGGGCATCGCCGCGATCGTCGGCCTGGGCCTGTGGAACGTCGTCCTCACCTCCGACCGGCAGGAGCTGCAGGCGACGGTCACGGAGCAGAGCCAGGTCATGGACGGTCTGCTGAGCCCCGGGCGGGCGATGATCGCCCCCCTGAACCACGACGGGCGCTCGGTGGCGACGGTCGTGGCCCGCGGTGACGAGGTGCAGGTGATCACGCACGGGCTGTCGGTCAACGACGCCGGCTCGACCACCTACGTGCTCTGGGGCATGGGCGGCGAGACGGCGCAGGCGCTCGGAACCTTCGACGTCACGCGGTCACAGATGGACCTGAAAACCGTAGGCTCCGGGCTGACCGGTTTCGACCAGTTCCCCACATACGGGATCAGCCTCGAACCCGGTCAGCAGGCTCCGTCGTTGCCGACGGAGGTCGTCGCGACCGGGCAGGTGACCAGCTGAGCGATCAGGAGACCGTCGCCGCGCCCGAACGCGGCCCGAAGCGGGAGACCCCCGACGACCGGCTGGCCCGGTTCAACGCGGACGAGACACGAAGTTTGCGCGAGCGGATAGCCGAGACCCGCTGGCGCCGCCGGATCGCCGGGCGGCGATCGGTCAACCATCCCTACCGGATCGCCGTGGGCGTCATCGGTGGGCTGATCGTCGCGCTCGGGGTCGTGGCGATCCCGTTGCCGGGGCCGGGCTGGCTGATCGTGATCGCCGGCCTGTTCGTCCTGGCGACAGAGTTCCTCTGGGCCGAGCGGCTTCTGGCGTTCACCAAGAAGCACGTGAAGCGGTGGACGGACTGGGTCACCGACCAGCCGGTGTGGGTCCGGCTGCTGATCGGCGCGGCCACGGCGGCCTTCGTCTACGGCGTCCTCGTGGTCACGCTGCACGTGGCGGGCGTTCCCGGGTGGGTGCCGGGGTGGGTGCCTCTCTGGCGGTGAGCGTCTGGCACAATCGGATGCGCATCACCTGATCACCGCACCGGGCGATTGGCTCAGTGGTAGAGCGCTTCGTTCACACCGAAGAGGTCACTGGTTCGAACCCAGTATCGCCCACAGAACGTCGACCCCAGGTCAGTCCCGAGCGCGGACTGACCTGGGGTTCCGTCGTTCAGGAGCGGTGACGCGGGGGCGAGGATCCGCTCGGCCACGGCCGCCCGGTCGATTGCCAGGACGGCGGACGTCAGGTCCACCAGCGCGCGGTCGTACTCGACGTTGCCGCCGTCCGCGCCGGCCAGGCTGTGTGCGACCGAGGTCAGGGCGGCGGTGAGAGCGGTCCGCTGGGCTGACTGCATGGCCCATGATGTGCGCCGCGTGCGCCGCGTGCGCCGCGTGCGCTCCCGGCGGACGGTGGCCGTGATGGCACTGAACCGCGCCGCCCGCCTCCGGGTCGCCCTCGAGCGCGACGGCGCCACCTGCATCTGGTGCGGGCGCTCCTTCACCCGCCACATCCCGCCGACGACGGAGCACGTCGTCCCGCGGGTCAAGGGCGGGCCGTCGTGGCCGGAGAACGAGGTCGCGGCCTGCCGCCGCTGTCATTGCGATCGGGCGGCAGGGCGGCCGGCGCCGCGCACGTCCTTACCTGGACGCGCAGGTCCGCCGCCTGCGCCGCCGGGCAGCGCACTGGGGTGAGCAGCTGGCATAGCGTCGCGGATGTGGAGCAGCCCCGGGAGCGCGTCGTCGGCCGGGTCGAGCAGATCTGGGTCTATCCCGTCCGCTCGCTCGCCGGAACCGCGGTACCCGCAGCCGAGGTGACCGGGCACGGGCTGGCCGGTGACCGCGCCTGGACCGTCCTCGGCGACGACGACCGCGTCGTGCGGGCCAAGGACGCGCCGGCGATGGCGGACGTGCCCGCCACCGGTGACCCGAGAGCCGACGCGGGCGCGCTCACGGCGGTGCTCGGTCGCGCTGTCCGCCTGGTGCCGACACCCGAGGAGGGCACCGGCGTCGCGCCCGTCCACCTCGTCTCCCGCGGCGCGATCGAGCGGGCCGCGGCCGGGGAGGTCCCGGACGGCTGCTCGGCGGACGCCCCGCGCGCCAACCTCGTCCTGACCCTCGACGGAGACGAGCGGACCTGGGTCGGCCGTGAACTCCGCGTGGGCGAGGCGCTCCTGGAGGTGACCCGCACGCCGAAGCACTGTCTTGGCGTCTACGCGGACGTGCGGCAGGCCGGCCGGATCAGCGTCGGGGACTTGGTCTCTCTCTAGCCGTCCTGCTCTAGCCTGCCGCCGTGTCGCGCAGTCGGGCCGGGGCCGTGGCAGGGCTTGCGCTGTTCCTCTGCGCGTGCACCGGCGCCGAACCGTCAGCCGCTCCCGTCACGGGCTCGTCCGCCCCCGTCTCGTCGGCCGTGCCGCAGAGCTTCACCCTCGTCGCGACCGGCGACGTCCTGATCCACCAGGACCTCGCGCTCACCGCGGGGGCGCTCCAGGACGACGGCAGCTACGACTTCTCCGCCGTCCTCGCGCCCGTCGCCCCGCTCATCGAGGCCGCCGACCTCGCGGTCTGCCATCTCGAGACCCCGGTCGCTCCGCGGGGCGGCCCGTACCGCGGCTACCCGAGTTTCGCCGTCCAGCCGGAGATCGTCGACGCACTGGCCGGGGCCGGCTACGACCTGTGCTCGACGGCGTCCAACCACTCCATGGACGACGGCACGGACGGCCTGGTCCGCACCCTCGACACGCTCGACGCCGCCGGGATCGCGCACAGCGGCACGTACCGGACGGAGGCCGACAGCCTCGGCCCGACGGTCGTGGACGTCGGCGGGATACGCGTGGGCCACGTCGCCGGGACGTACGGACTCAACGGTGGCGGACCGCCGGCGGGCCGGGCCTGGTCGGTCGAGACCGAGGATCTTCCCGACGTGGCCGACATGCTCGCCGCGGCCGCGAGGGCCCGGGCGGCGGGGGCCGAGGTGGTGATCGCGAGCCTGCACTGCTGCGTGGAGTACGACCACGACCCCACCGACGCGCAGGCCGCCGCCGTCCACGCGCTGCTCGCTTCGCCGGACGTCGACCTCGTCCTGGGCCACCACGCCCACGTGGTGCAGCCCGTCGAGCAGATCGCGGGGGAGTGGGCCGCCTACGGGCTCGGGAACTTCGTCGCCCAGATGGCCCGACAGGGCGATACCTACGACTCCGTGCTCGCGCGGTTCACCTTCACCCGCGGCGCCGAGGGCCGCTTCACCGTCACCCGCGCCGAGGCCGTGCCGCTGCGGATCGAGGTCGACCCTGGGTCGGTGCAGGTGGTGCCGGCCGATCCGGCCACGTTCGACCGCGTGGCCGAGGTGCTCGACCGGCGCGGCGCCGTCGCGTCGGGTCTGGGCATCGTCCCGGGCTGAGCGGAGCCGAGCACTACGCTCGGGGGGTCTGTCCGTCGACCCCTCCAGGAGTTCCTGTGTCTGCCCTGCCCAAGCCAGCCGCCCAGCCTGGGGTGTCCGCCCCGATCCGGGTGCCGGCCGGGACGACGGCGATGCAGGCACTCAAGGACGCCGGGATCCCGCTCAAGGGGCCCGACGGTGCCGTCGTCGTGCGGGACGTCGCCTCTGGGGATCTCAAGGACCTCAACTGGGCACCAGACGGCGACGCCCTTGTCGAGCCGGTGCCCGCCGCCAGCGCCGACGGTCGCGCAGTGATCCGGCACTCGACCGCCCACGTCCTGGCCCAGGCCGTGCAGGAGCTCTTCCCCGGCACGAAGCTGGGCATCGGCCCGCCGATCGAGAACGGCTTCTACTACGACTTCGACCCCGAGCGGCCCTTCACCCCCGAGGACCTCACCGCCCTCGAGAAGAAGATGCAGGAGATCGTCCGGGCCGGGCAGAACTTCGCCCGTCGCGAGATCAGCGACACCGACGCGAAGACCGAGCTCGTGCACGAGCCGTACAAGCTGGAACTGATCGGCCTCAAGGGGGGCGCCGACGACACCGAGGGTGCGAACGTCGAGGTCGGCGGCGCGCAGCTCACCATGTACGACAACCTCGACGCCCGCACCGGCGACCTCGTGTGGACCGACCTCTGCCGCGGCCCGCATCTGCCGCGCACCAGCACGATCCCGGCGTTCTCCCTCACCCGCAGCGCCGCCGCCTACTGGCGGGGCAGCGAGAAGAACCCGCAGCTGCAACGCGTCTACGGCACCGCGTGGGAGAGCAAGGACGCCCACAAGGCCTACCTCGAACAGCTGGCGGAGGCCGAGCGCCGCGACCACCGGCGGCTGGGCGCCGAGCTCGACCTCTTCAGCTTCCCCGACGAGATCGGCTCCGGCCTGGTCGTGTTCCACCCCAACGGCGGCGTGATCAAGCGGGAGATGGAGGACTACGTCCGCGCCCGGCACATCGAGGAAGGCTTCGACTACGTCGGCACGCCGCACATCACCAAGCGCGGCCTGTTCGAGACGTCGGGGCACCTGCCGTACTACGCGGACACCATGTTCCCGCCCATGGAGCTGGAGAACGCCGAGTACTACCTCAAGGCCATGAACTGCCCGATGCACAACCTGATCTTCCGGTCGCGCGGGCGGTCCTACCGCGAGCTGCCGCTGCGGTTCTTCGAGTTCGGCACGGTCTACCGGTATGAGAAGTCGGGCGTCGTCCACGGCCTCACCCGCGTGCGCGGGCTCACCCAGGACGACTCGCACAGCTATGTCACCCCGGAGCAGGCGCCCGGTGAGATCCGGCACCTGCTCGCCTTCGTGCTGGGGCTGCTGCGCGACTTCGGCCTCGACGACTACTACCTGGAGCTGTCCACCCGCGGCGACTCCGACAAGTTCATCGGCTCCGCGGAGGAGTGGGCGGTCGCGACCGCCGTGCTCGAGGAGGCGGCTCGGGAGACCGGCCTGGAGTTGGTCCCCGACCCGGGCGGCGCCGCGTTCTACGGCCCGAAGATCTCCGTCCAGGCCCGCGACGCGATCGGCCGTACCTGGCAGATGTCGACCATCCAGTACGACTTCAACCAGCCGGCCCGCTTCGGCCTGGAGT